>NZ_JBHWVJ010000054.1:0-48962 GCF_042736725.1 Streptomyces sp. NPDC060028
GCCGGGCCCCCGCGAAGGAACACCTTCATCTGACCTTCCGTCAGATTGGAACGTGTTCTAGTCTGCCGCGCATGGGCATCGGAATCACGCAAGAACAGCGGGAGTTGACCGAAGCCGTACGCGGCTGGGTGGCGCGGACCGTGCCGCCCGAGGAAGTGCGCAAGCTGCTCGACACCCCGCCGCAGACCGGCGCGCGGCCCGCGTACTGGGACGCGCTCGCCGCCTCAGGGCTGCTCGCGCCGCACCTGGAGGGCGGGAGCCTGCTCGACCTCGCCGTGGTGGTGGAGGAGGCCGGGCGGGGGGCGCTGCCCGGGGCGTACCTGCCCAGCGTGCTGGCCTCGGTGCTGCTGGACCGGGCGGGCTCGGCCGAGCTGGCCGCCGCGCTCGGCGACGGCAGCCGGGTCGGGGCCGTCGCGCTGGGGCCCGGCAGCCTGACGGCCGTCGCCGTGGAGGGCGGCGGGTACCTCCTCGACGGCGCCGCGCCGCCCGTGCTCGGCGCGGGCGAGGCCGACCTCGTCCTGCTGGCGGCCGAGGCCGCGCACGGGACCCGCTGGTTCGCGGTGGACGCCGCCGCGCTGGACATCCGTACGCACGAGAGCGCCGACCCTACCCGGCCCACCGCCGAGGTCCACGCGCACGGGGTCGTCGCCGGGCCCGGCCGGGTGCTGGAGCTGGACGCGGCCCTGGTCCGGGACCTGGCCTGCACGCTCTTCGCGGCCGACGCCTGCGGCACCGCGGCCTGGGCGCTGCACACGGCCGCCGAGTACGCGAAGATCCGCGAGCAGTTCGGGCGGCCCATCGGGCAGTTCCAGGCCGTCAAACACCTGTGCGCCGACATGCTGGTGCGCCTGGAGCAGGCCCGCGCCCTGACCTGGGACGCCGCGGGGAGCACGGACGAGCCCGCCGAGGTGCGCTCGCTGGTCGCCGCCCTCGCCGCCGGGACCGCGCTCGACGCCGCCTACACCTGCGCCAAGGACTGCATCCAGATCCTCGGCGGCATCGGCTTCACCTGGGAGCACGACGCCCACATCCACCTGCGCCGGGCGGTCGTGGCCCGGCAGCTGCTGGGCCCCGGCGACGGGCACCGCGTACGGGCCGTGCGGCTGGCGGCGGGGGGTGCGCGGCGGGAGCTGCGGCTCGAACTCCCGGCGCAGGCCGAGGCGTACCGCGCGAAGGCCCGTACCGCCATCGAGGACGCGCGCGGCCTCGACCCGGCCGCCGCCCGCCGGGTGCTGGCCCCCACCGGGTACGCGGCGCCGTACCTGCCGCCGCCCTACGGACTCGGCGCCGGGCCGGTCGAACAGCTCGTCGTCCAGCAGGAGCTGCGGGCGGCCGGGGTCAAGGTCGCCGACCTCGGGATCGCCACCTGGGTCGTGCCCTCGCTGCTCGCCTACGGGACCGAGGCGCAGCGGGAGGCCTACGCGCTACCGACCCTGCGCGGGGACGTCACCTGGTGCCAGCTCTTCTCCGAACCGGGGGCGGGCTCGGACCTGGCCTCGCTGCGGACCAGGGCGGAGCGGACGGGGGACGGCTCCTGGAGGATCAACGGACAGAAGGTGTGGACGAGTTCCGCGCACAGCGCCGACTTCGGGATCCTGCTGGCCCGGACCGATCCGGACGTGCCCAAGCACAAGGGGCTCGGCTACTTCGTCGTCGACATGAAGCGGACGCCCGGCATCGACGTCCGGCCGCTCAAGGAGATCACCGGCGAGGCCCTCTTCAACGAGGTCTACTTCGACGACGTGCTGCTGCCGCCGGACGCGCTGGTCGGAGCCGCCGACGACGGATGGAAGGTCGCGCGCAACACCCTCGGCAACGAGCGGGTCCACATGGCCGACCAGATGACCTTCGACACCGGCCTGGAGGCGCTGATCGCGCGCTGCGCCGAACTCGACGGGGCGTACCGGGCGCGGATCGGGGCGCTGGCCGCCGAGGCGCACGCCCTGGCCTGCATCGGGCTGCGCACCACCCTCCAGCAGGTGTCGGGGCTGGAGCCGGGCGCGGGCGCGTCCGTACGCAAGCTCGTCCAGACCCCGCACCAGCAGCGGACCGCCGAGCTCGCGCTCGAACTGCTGGGGCCCGCGGGCGCGGTGCGCGAGGGGGCGGGGGAGCGGGCGGTGCACGGGATGCTCATGTCCCGCTGCCTGACCATCGCCGGGGGCACCACGCAGGTCCAGCTCAATGTCGTCGCCGAGCGGATTCTCGGCCTCCCGAGGGACTGAAGGGACACCAGGGGCATGAAGTCGTACATCGTGGGCGTCGGCATGACGAAGTTCGAGAAGCCGGAGTCGAGGGACTGGCAGTACTGGGACATGGCCAAGGAGGCCGGGTCCGCGGCGCTGGCGGACGCCGGGGTGGACTACGGGCTGGTCGAGCAGGTGCCGGTGGGCTACTGCTTCCAGGCCTCCACGGCCGGGCAGCGGGCTGCGTACGAGCTGGGGCTGAGCGGGGTGCCGGTCTACAACGTCAACAACAACTGCGCGACGGGGTCGACGGCGCTGATGATGGCGCGGCAGTTCGTGGAGGGCGGACTGAACGACTGCGTGCTGGCGCTGGGCTTCGAGAAGATGAAGCGCGGTGCGCTCGGGGGCGGCGCGGACGGCGGTGACTTCAAGACCTCACCGGTCGCACGGCACTACGGGATCATGGCCGCCGGGCACGGCTTCGAGATGTCGCCGCCGACCGCGCAGATCTTCGGGAACGCGGCGCGCGAGCACATGGAGCGGTACGGGACCACGGCCGCGCAGTTGGCGGCGGTGGGGGCCAAGAACCACCGGCACTCGGCGAACAATCCGAACGCGCAGTTCCAGGACGTGTATTCGGTGGAGGAGATCCTGGCGGCGAAGGAGATCCACTCGCCGCTGACGAAACTGCAGTGTTCGCCGACGTCGGACGGGGCGGCGGCGGCGGTGGTGGTGTCGGAGCGGTTCGTGGTGCGGCACGGGCTGCACGACAAGGCGGTGGAGATCGTCGCGCAGTCGATGACGACGGACACGGAGGCGTCGTTCGCGTCGGGGTCGTGCATCGACGTGGTCGGCAAGCCGATGTCGGCTGCCGCCGCGGGGCAGGTGTACGAGGCGTCCGGGCTCGGGATCGAGGACGTCGACGTGGTCGAGCTGCACGACTGCTTCTCGATCAACGAGTTGCTGACGTACGAGGCGCTGGGGATGTGCGGGGAGGGGGGCTCGGGGAAGCTGGTCGAGTCGGGGGCGACGACGTACGGGGGGCGGTGGGTGGTGAATCCGTCCGGGGGGCTGATCTCGAAGGGGCATCCGCTGGGGGCCACCGGGCTGGCGCAAGCCGCGGAACTGGTGTGGCAGCTTCGCGGTGAGGCCGGGGCCCGCCAGGTGTCGGGGGCGCGGGTCGGGCTCGCCCACAACATCGGGCTGGGTGGCGCGGCCGTCGTGACGCTGCTGCGGAGGTAGGCGGGCGCGGCTGGATTTTGCCCGGCTGGAATGTCAGACGGCGACGAAGCTGGGTTCGGCCAGGCGTGGCATCAGGCGGAGGGCGTTGGTGCGGTTGATGGCCTGGTGGTGGGACGGGGTGAGGGAGGGGTCCGCGGTGAGGGCGGGGATGGCGATGTCCGTGACCATGTCCGCCGGGCAGGCGGGCCAGTCCGTGCCGAAGAGGATGCGGTCGGGGGCCACCGTGGCCAGCAGGGTGCCCGCCGGGGACATGGGGCCGGCCGTGTCGTAGTAGAAGCGGTGCAGGTAGTCCCGGACCATCGACGCTTCGACGGGCGGGGTGAACGCGCCCGCGAAGGCCTGCACGCGGGTGGCGATGTGCGGGAGGAAGCCTCCCGCGTGCGGGAGGATCACCGACAGGTTCGGGAAGCGGTCGAGCGTCCGCTTGTGGATCATGTTCGCGGCGGCGCGGGTCGTGTCCAGCAGGAAGTCGCACAGGAAGTTCGGGATCCCCGGAACGTGCACCGCACCCGGCGGACCGCCCGGGAGGTTGTGCGGGTGCGTGTCGACGACGGCGGCCCGCTCGTCGAGTTCGGCGAAGATCGGGTCGTAGGCGGCATCGCCCAGGTAGACGCCGCCGTAGTTGGCCGTCACGTTCACCCCGACGGCGCCGAGATCGTCGAGGCCGTGGCGCAGGGCCCAGCGGGAGACGTCGAGGTCGTCCAGGAAGAGCGGGGCGTGGAACGCGAAGCGGCCCGGATGGGCGCTCACCGCGTCGGTCGCCGCCCGCAAGGTGATGGTGGTGGCCTCCCGCAACTGCGCGGAGGTTTCGTACCGCGCGGGCAGCATCGGCTTGAGAACGGCCGTGGCGACCCCCGCCCGGTCCATCAGGGACAGGGCGCTCCCGGAGTCCCAGCGCGCCCACGGGGGGAGGGCCTTGGGGTTCACGAGACCCTGGGCCCCGGCCCATTCCAGCCATTCCGGGGCGCAGAAGTGGTGGTGGACATCGATCCGCGCCCGACTGCCGTCGTCCGGCGGCACAATTTCCGGCATGTGGGCACTTTAGGTGACAGAACCGGATGAACCGCCTAGGCGGTGCGATTTCGGGGCTGAATGGATCAATCGATGTTTATCGGATATTCCCATGAGGGAGGAGCTGGCTGGAATTCCGAGCCCCCATGAGAGGTCTGAACACATGACGACCGAACCCGTTGTGGCAGTGAGTGACGGCCTCCCCGTGGAGGCAGCCGTGGCGGCGGTGTCCATGGGCACGCCGGAATACCGGACGTGCCCCCATCCGGTCTACCAGGCGCTGCGCGAGCAGGCCCCCGTGGTCAAGCTGACGACGCGGCACGGGGTGGCGACGTACCTGATCACCGGGTACGAGGATGCCCGGGTCGCCATGTCCGATCCGCGCATCGGCAAGGACATGCACGAGCGCCTCGACCTCTACCACGCCGTCTTCGGCGACACGTGCGATGCGCTCGACGACAACCTGCTCTTCGCCGACGGCCCTCGGCACGCCCGGCTGCGGCACATCGCCAACAAGGCCTTCACCCCTCGCCACATCAAGGAACTGCGCCCGCGCATCCAGCAGATCTCCGGTGAGCTGCTGGACCGGTGCCCGACGGACGCCCCCGTCGACCTGATGGCGTCCTTCGCCCTCCCGCTCCCCGTCATGGTCATCTGTGAACTCCTCGGGATCGTCGGGCAGGAGCGCAAGGACGTCCTGAAGTGGTTCGGCAACGTGACCCGCTCCCGGTTCAGCAAGGACCTGGCAGGTGACCTGGCCGAGGCCGAGAACTGGCTGCGGAACTACTTCGCCGGCCACATCGCCGCCGCGCGGGCGCAGCCCTCGGACGACTTCCTCGGCGTGCTGATCGAGACGCAGCACGAGGAGGGGGCCCTGACCGACGACGAACTCGTGTCGATGATGTGGGTCCTGTTGTTCGCCGGGCACAAGACGACCACCTACCAGATCGGGAACGCCGTCTTCAACCTGCTGACGCACCCCGATCAGCTCCACGCCGTTCAGGAGGACCGGGAGCTGCTGCCCCAGGCGATCGAGGAACTCGTCCGGTTCGAGGGCTCGGTGGAGACCTCCACCTTCCGGTACGCCATCGAGGACGTGGAAATCGGGGGAACCCTCATCCCCGCGGGATCCCTCGTGCAGATCGCGATCACCTCGGCGAATCGCGATCCGGAGAAGTTCGCGTCACCGGACACCCTGGACGTGACGCGGAAGGGGCTGCAGGGCACCCACCTCGGCTTCGGCCACGGGGTCCACTACTGCCTGGGTGCGCCGCTCGCCCGGATGGAGCTGGAGACCGCGCTGACGACTCTGCTCGACCGGTTCCCCGACATGGTCCTGGCGACGCCGGTGGCGGGTGAGGAGGAGTGGCTCAAGGGGCCGTTCCCCGCGTTCCGCGGGCTGGAGCGGCTGTCCGTCGCGCTGGACCCGTCCCGGACGGTGGACGACTGGACCAACGGGGCCCGGTAAGTCCCGACGCGGGCCGGGCCCGCCGGGGCCGCCGGGCGTACGCCCGCCCCGCCGATCCCTCCACCGGATCGGCGGGGCGGGCGTACGCGCGTCCGGGCGCTGCGCGGCTAGGGGCCTTCGAGCGCGGGGTCCACCACCGTCTCGCCCATGGATGCCCGGCGGATCGATTCGGCCAGGTCCTCGACCGGGCCGTCCCGCAGGACCAGTCCCGCCGCGCCCGCCGCCAGCGCGGCCTCCCGCAGGCCCGGGTGCGCCGAGCCCGTCAGGACCAGCACCCGGCACTCCGGGTCCTCGTCGAGGATCTCCCGGGCCGCCAAAAGCTCCTCGACCAGCGCCACCGCGGGCCGGGCCAGGGTGTCGGCCACCACCTCGATGTCGGGCTGGAGCCCCAGCCGCAGTGCCAGGGCAGCGGCGTCCGGGAATGCCAGGAGCACCCGCAGGGAGCGGGTCGGGCGGTGGGTCACGGGCATCTCGTCCACCCGGCCAGGGTAGGTCCCCCCGCCCGCCCCGAGTGCGCAACACACCTGGCCGACAGTGATTCTGACGTGTAGTCAGGAGTCTTCCCAAGTGCTGGGACGTGCGTTATACATTCCTTCACCGGTCCTAGAACGCGTTCTAGAACGTGCTTCCGGGGCCGGTCCCGCATACGACCTCGGTGCGGCCGACGGTGCGGACGGCCGCACCGAGGTCTTCCACGGCCACGGTTCTTCGAAGACAGGGAGCAGCATCCTCATGCCGATCGATGCCGCCAAGGCCCTCGCCGCCGACCCCCGCCACGGGGACATCGGCTGGGACCACAAGGACATCCAGCTCTACCACCTCGGCCTCGGCGCCGGCCTCCCCGCCACCGACCCCGACGAGCTGCGCTACACCCTGGAGTCCAAGCTCCACGTGCTCCCCAGCTTCGCGACGGTCGCGGGCGCGGGCATGGCCATGATGGGCGGCCTCGCCGCCCCCGGCATCGAGGTCGACCTCGCCGCCGTCCTGCACGGCGGCCAGTCCATCGAGCTGCACCGGCCCATCCCCGTCAAGGGGCGGGCCAACTCCACCGCCAAGGTCGCCGCCGTCTACGACAAGGGCAAGGCGGCGGTGATCGTCCTGCGTACCGAGGTCGCCGACGCCGACGGGCCGCTGTGGACCTCGGACGCGCAGATCTTCGTACGGGGAGAAGGCGGATTCGGCGGCGAGCGCGGCCCCTCCGTCACCTCGCAGCAGCCCGAGCGGGCCCCCGACCGCGTTGAGGAGCGGCGGATCCGCGAGGAACAGGCGCTGCTCTACCGCCTCTCCGGCGACTGGAACCCCCTGCACGCGGACCCCGAGTTCGCCAAGCTGGCCGGCTTCGACCGGCCGATCCTGCACGGCCTGTGCACGTACGGGATGACCCTCAAGGCCGTGGTCGACACGGCCCTCGGCGGCGACGTCTCCCGGGTCCGCGCCTACCGCACGCGCTTCGCCGGGATCGTCTTCCCCGGCGAGACCCTGCGGATCCGGATGTGGCAGGAGCCCGGCCGCGTCCTCGTCTCGGTGACGGCCGTCGAACGGGACGACGCCCCGGTCCTCGCCGACACCGTCGTCGAACACGCGTAACCCACCTCAAGGAGCCGCACCGTGCGCGCAGCACTGCAGAGCGAGATCGGCCAGGACAAGCTCGAAGTCGTCGACGACATGGAGGCCGTGGGCTTCGGCCCCGGCAAGGTGAAGATCCGCGTCAAGGCCACCGGCCTGTGCCACTCCGACCTCTCCGCCATGAGCGGCGTCCTGCCGCAGCCCGCCCCCTTCATCCCGGGCCACGAGGGCTCCGGCGTGATCACGGACGTCGGCGACGGGGTCACCAGCCACAAGATCGGCGACCGGGTGCTCGTCTGCTGGCTGCCGCCCTGCGGACACTGTCCGTCCTGCCGGCGCGGCCAGGGCCACCTCTGCCTGGAGGCCTTCGGCAACGTCGCCACCGCCAACTTCCGCCGCGCCGGCAGCGACATCTTCGGCTTCGCCGGCACCGGCACCTTCGCCGAGGAGATGGTGGTCCCGGCGGGCTGCGCCGTACCCATCCCCGACGACGTCCCCTTTGACATCGCCGCGCTGATCGGCTGCGGCGTCACCACCGGCCTCGGCGCGGCCATCAACACCGCCAAGGTCGAGGCCGGATCCACCGTCGCCGTCATCGGCTGCGGCGGCGTCGGCATCTCCGTCATCCAGGGCGCCAAGGTGCAGGGCGCCGCGCAGATCGTCGCCGTCGACCCCGTCGCCTCCCGCCGCGAGGCCGCGCTGCGCTTCGGCGCCACCGAGGCGGTCGCCCCGGAGGCCTTCGGCGACGCCAAGAACCGGATCACCGCCGGTGAGGGCTTCGACTACGTCTTCGAGGTCGTCGGCAGGTCCACGACCACGCACACCGCGTACGAGATGACCCGGAGGGGCGGCTCGGTCGTCGTGGTCGGCGCGGGCGCGCTCGACGACAACTACTCGATCAACATGTTCTCGCTGTTCTTCGACGAGAAGAAGATCCTGCCCTCGATGTACGGCGGCGGCGACGTGCTGCGTTCCTACGAGCGCACCATCGCCCTGTGGCGGGCCGGCCGGGTGGACCTGGCGGGCCTGATCACGCACCGGGTGCAGCTCGGCGAGATAAACGACGCCCTCGACCAGATGCGCACCGGCGTCGCCCTGCGCACCTGCATCGAACTCTGACCTGTTTCGAGAGGAACCGTACGGATGTCACTGCCACTTGAGGGACTCTCCGCCATCGTCACGGGCGCCGGCCGCGGCCTCGGCCGCGCGGAGGCGATCGAACTCGCACGGCTCGGCGCGAGCGTGGTCGTCAACGACTTCGGCCAGAGCGGCCGCGACGGCTCCGGGGAGGCCTCGGCCGCCCCGGCGGAGGAGGTCGCCGCCGAGATCCGTGCCGCGGGCGGGCAGGCGGTGGCGCACCTCGGGGACGTGGCCGACTTCGAGCAGGCGCGCGAGCTCGTCGAGCTGGCGGTGGGCAGCTTCGGCAAGCTCGACGTCCTGGTCAACAACGCGGGCATCCTGCGCGACCGGATGATCTTCTCGATGTCGGAGCCGGAGTGGGACTCGGTCATCCGGGTCCACCTCAAGGGCCACTTCAACACCACGCACTTCGCCTCCGTGCACTGGCGCGAGCGGTCGAAGGCGGCGGGCGGCCCGGTCTACGGCCGGATCGTCAACACCTCCTCCGAGGCCTTCCTCGGCGGCTCCGCCGGGCAGCCCAACTACGCCGCGGCCAAGGGCGGGATCGTGGGCCTGACCACCTCGACCGCCCTGGCCCTGGCCAAGTACGGGGTCACGGCCAACGCCATCTGCCCGCGCGCCCGGACCCGTATGACCGAGGACGTCTTCGCGGGCTTCCAGGTCCCCGAGGAGGGCAAGCTCGACGCCCTCGCCCCCGAGCACGTCGCCCCGCTCGTCGGCTACCTGGCCTCGCCCGCGTCGGCCAAGGCGAACGGGCAGCTGTTCGTCGTGCACGGCGGGATCGTGGTCGTGATGGAGCGTCCGAAGGTGGCCGCGAAGTTCGACACCACCAAGGAGGCCTTCTCGTACGAGGAACTGGACGAGGTGCTCACCCCGCACTACGACTCCCGCCCGGCGAACGAGACCTTCGCCGCCGCGGAGGTGCTGGGCCTCAAGCACGGCTGACCGCGGCCGCGCCGCCGGGGTCACCGTAGCGGCGCCTGTTGGAGCGGGACCGGCCTCGGCGCGGGGGCCGGGACCGCGTCCAGGCGGACCGGCGGCGGCGGGGCCGCCGGCAGCGTCATCCCGAGGATCCCGCAGGGCACTTCGGCGGTCGCGTACGGGAGCTGCAGGCGGCCCTGCGCGCTCCACAGCCCCGTCCCGCCGAGCCAGCCGACGGGGGCGCCGAGCCGGAACACCTGCCGGTCGCAGGGGCGCCACAGGGCGAGAGCCCCGTCGCCCAGCCGCAGCGCGACCCCGCAGCTCTCCGGCATCAGGGCCTGCCCGGGCTGCACCGCGAACGGCGTCGCCGTGGCCCCGTCGGCCCGCAGGCACTCCGGGAAGCGCACCGGCCGCGCACTGCCCAGCACCCCCCAGCCCAGGCGCTGTTCGCCCGGGGCGTCGGAGCGGATCAGCAGCAGCCCGCTGTCGGGGTCGGCCAGCAGCAGCCGGTCGTCACTGCCCTCCGCGATCTGGAGCAGCGGGGAGACCTCGCCGCCGCGGCCCAGGTCGACGGCGACGGCCTTGACCGCGCCGTGCAGTTCGCGGTCCAGCGCCAGCAGCCGGCCCGTCCGGTCCAGCCAGACCCCGCCGGAGCAGCGCCCCGGGATCCGGGCGACCGGCTCGGGCCCGAAGGGGGTCCCGGCCACCCGCCACACCGTGGTCCCGGCGTCCCCGACGGCCAGGGCGAAGGCGCCGCGTCCGTCGGGGGCCGGCGGCAGCAGGGTGACCCGTACCTCTTCTCCCTGGGGCCGGAGCGAGCCCAGCTCCAGCTGCCCGGTCCGCGGCCCGGCCCCGGCGCCGCCCGTCGGGTACAGCAGCGCGAAGGCGTGCCGGTCGGCCACCCGCCGGTGGATCAGCACGCGCCCGTCGGCGAGCGGCAGGACCTCGCTGTCGGCCTCCTCGGGCTGCGCGAGCGGCAGCGGCACCGCGTACGGCTCGGGCCCGGTCAGCGTCCACCGCTCCGGGTAGCGGGCGTCACCGTTCCCGGCCAGCCGCGCGGCGTAGGAACCGTCCGCGGCGATGGTGAACGGGGCAACAGCCACAGCACACGCAGTCATGCTTGGTCCTTCGGCGGTAGCGGGTCTTCGGTCGGATGTTGGTCAGACAGCGGTGGTGGGTCCTTCTGGTCGGGTGGCGTAGGCGTAGCCGTCAGCTCGTTGGAGGAGACGAAAGCGTTTGTGCCCGATGCCCTGAATGAGGCCGCGCGCGGTCTTGATGTTGAACCTGCCGGTGGCGCGGACGGCGATCCGTCCGGTGTGGGTGCCGGCGTTCTTGCCGATGGGGATGACAGCGCGGGCGAGGTCTCCGGTCCGGTAGCCGAAGAACTGCTTCTGTCTCGGAAGGCGGAGACGGGGGAAGCCGTACTTGTCGGTCCGGGTGCGGGCATAGGTGCCGCGCCCGGTCGCGGCGACCACGAGGCTGCGAGCCGGGATACGGGTGACGGTGCCGAGTTCGCCGACGCACAGGGCGTCGAGGGTGTGCGTTTTGGGCAGACCGGCCCGCTGGCGGTTCCATTTGGTGCGCCCACCCGACGCGGTGTGCACCGTGGGGAAAGCGGCGTCGAGAGTGCGCCAGAGTGCCAAGCGGGTGATGTTGACGGCTGCTGCGTCGCGGAGTGGGGTCTTGGCCTGGGTGAGAATGCGGGCCAATTGGCGGGGGGATTGTTCGAGGAAGTCTTCGACCGGCTTGTTGGACTTCTTCTCGCTGCCGCCGCGTGAGCGGGGGTGGATGTGGTCGATGTTGAGGGGGACACCGGTGGCGCCGCAGTAGGCGCAGGCCCTGCCCCAATCGGCCAGGAGGTATTCGCGGATCTCTGTGCCGTGCAGGGTGCCATGCCGGTATTCGCCCGCCTCCAGTGGACCGCCGTTGGACATGGCATGTGTGTCGAACGCGACCCGCTCGACGTGTACCGCGCGGACGGGTGCCCAGCGTGCGAGCCGGGTGGTCCACGACATGGTGGTGTCCACGCGGTGACGCAGCGACGGGGCGAGCCAGCTCTTGGGTCGTGCGCGGTTGGAAAAGCGGGGCTCGCGGTATCGCAGGTTGCGGGTGCGCCTGCCACGCCGGTAGGCGGAACGGGTGGAGAGCTTGTCCCGGATGGCATCGCCCCGGTGGGCAAGTTCGACTGCATACAGGCCCTGGCGTTTTCCGTCCCTCGCGGTGAACAGGGCGATGCCGGTGTGGCGGGAGCCCGGGTCGATCCCGAGTTCCACCCCGTCCACCTGCGATGCGCAGAGCGTGCGGTCTTTGAGCCGGATCACGAACGGAGTGTGTCGGACTACAGCGGCCCGGCCCTTCCTGAGGAGCCGGCGGGCTTTCGCGGGGCTGGTCGGCTGCAGCGGACAGCCGCTCTTGTCCAGGACGAACACGACAGGGTGGCCCTCACGGGCCTTCTCCCCAACCTCGCGGTCGGGGGTGACGCCGCCGATGCCAGGTGAAGCACTGGCGGTCTCCCCTCGCACATGTTCCACGCCGGTTACCGCAGAGCGGTGTTCGAGTCCCGTTTCGTCCCCGATCCGGAGGGCGTCTGCTGACGCGAATTCCAGAGCCAACCGCTGAGGAAGCACAGATGGGTGGGTCTTCTCGCCCACGTGGAACGTAGCCAACTTCGTTCACCTCCAAAATGACGTGCCGGTGGCTGGTGCTGTCAACGGCGGCCCTCGATCAAGGAGACTGGAAGCACCTCGCTTGGGGAGGGGGATCCCGTTGTCCGTGCGTCACCTCCGGGGAAGGAAGCTAGTTTTCGCCGCTTCTGCCGAACAACACGACCCCCCGTGCTTCACACATACGGGTGGCCGGGCGGTGGTTCGCCTGTGGTCGAGACGGCGATTGTGCTGTGCGATATCGGGGCGATTGGGGTGAGGCGGTGGTCAGGGGAGCCTGACCACCGCCTCACCCCCGTCCCCAGGGTTCTCCCGCGCCCCCTCCGGCGCCGCCGCCGAGTGGATCTTCACCGCCGGGCCCCGGGCCCCGCCCCCGTGGCATCCCGGCCGGTCCCCGCAAGGGGGAACGGCCGGGCGGTCGCCACGGACGGTAGCCTTGGCCCGTGCCCCGTCTCTCTGAAGTCATCGCCGCGCTGGACGCTCTCTGGCCCCCCTCGCGGGCCGAGCAGTGGGACGCCGTCGGCACCGTCTGCGGCGACCCCGACGCCGAGGTCTCCCGGGTGCTGTTCGCCGTGGACCCCGTACAGGAGATCGTCGACGAAGCCGTGAAGCTGGGCGCCGACCTGGTCGTCACCCACCACCCCCTCTACCTGCGCGGCACCACCACCGTCGAGGCCGGCACCTTCAAGGGCCGCGTCGTGCACACGCTGATCAAGAACGACATCGCGCTGCACGTCGCCCACACCAACGCCGACACCGCCGAGCCCGGGGTCTCCGACGCCCTCGCCGGCGCCCTGGACCTGCGCGTCGTCGGCCCCCTCGTGCCCGACCCCACCGACCCCACGGGCGGCCGCGGCCTCGGCCGGATCTGCGAGCTGGACCATCCCGAGACCCTGCGCGAGTTCGCCGCCCGCGCCGCCGCCCGGCTCCCGCGCACCGCGCAGGGCATCCGCGCGGCCGGCGACCCGGACGCGCTGATCCGTACCGTCGCCGTCAGCGGCGGCTCCGGCGACAGCCTCTTCGCGCAGGTCCGCGCCGCGGGCGTGGACGCCTTCCTCACCGCCGACCTGCGCCACCACCCGGCTTCCGAGGCCCGCGAGCAGAGCCCGCTCGCCCTCGTCGACGCCGCCCACTGGGCCACCGAGTGGCCCTGGTGCGAGCAGGCCGCCGCGCAACTCGACGCGATCTCCGAGCGACACGGCTGGGGTCTGCGGACCCACGTCTCGCACACGGTCACCGACCCGTGGACGGCCCACGCGCCGTCCGACGCTTCCGCATTGCCCTCTTCTATCTCTGGAGCCCCCAACTGAACGCCGAGCCCGCCGACCAGATCCGACTTCTCGACGTCCAGGCCCTGGACGTGCGGCTGTCTCAGCTCGCCCACAAGCGCAAGTCGCTGCCCGAGCACGCCGAGGTCGACTCGCTGACCAAGGACCTCACCCAGCAGCGCGACCTGCTCGTCGCCGCCCAGACGCAGGCGAGCGACGCCGGCCGCGAGCAGACCAAGGCGGAGCAGGACGTGGACCAGGTGCGCCAGCGCGCCGCCCGCGACCAGGCGCGGCTGGACTCCGGCGCGGGCGTCTCGGCCCGGGACCTGGCGAACCTGCAGAGCGAGGTCGTCTCCCTGGCCAAGCGGCAGGGCGACCTGGAGGACGTGGTCCTGGAGGTCATGGAGCGCCTGGAGGCCGCGCAGGAGCGGGTCACCGGGCTCATCGAGCGGGTCGCCGACCTGGAGGCCAAGGTGACGGACGCCACCGCGCGCCGTGACGCCGCCACCGGGGAGATCGACGCCGAGGTCGCGGGCATCGGCAAGGACCGCGAGGTCATCGTCACGTCCATGCCCGCCGCGCTGATCGCCCTGTACGAGAAGATCCGCGTCAAGCAGGGCGGGGTCGGCGCCGCTCGCCTGTACCAGCGCCGCTGCGAGGGCTGCCGCCTGGAGCTCGACCTCGCCGAGGTCAACGAGATCAAGGCCGCGGCCCGCGACCAGGTCGTGCGCCACGAGAACTGCGGCCGCATCCTGGTCCGTACGGCCGACTCGGGCATCTGATGCAGAGGCCTGTCCGGTTCGTCGTCGAGGCCGACGGCGGCTCCCGGGGCAACCCGGGGCCCGCCGGCTACGGCTCGGTGGTCCTGGACCCGGTGACGGGGGAGACGCTGGCCGAGCGCGCCGAGTACATCGGCGTGGCCACGAACAACGTCGCCGAGTACAAGGGGCTCATCGCCGGGCTGAAGGCCGCCCGCGAGCTGGCCCCGGACGCGGTGATCCTCGTCCGCATGGACTCCAAGCTCGTCGTCGAGCAGATGTCGGGCCGCTGGAAGATCAAGCACCCGGACATGAAGCCGCTCGCGGCCGAGGCGGCGTCGATCCTGCCCCGCTCGCAGGTGACGTACGAGTGGATCCCGCGCGAGAAGAACAAGCACGCGGACCGGCTCGCCAACGAGGCCATGGACGCGGGCAAGCGCGGCAAGCAGTGGGAGCCGTCGGCCTCGTCCGCCGCGCTGGACTCCTCGGCGGCCAAGGCCCTGGCGACCGCGTCGGGCCCGCCCGGGGACGCGGTCGCCGGAGCCGCGGCCGTACGGGCGGCCCTGGCCTCCGCCTCCGTCGGCGGTACGAGGACCGGCGCGGCCCAGGCCCCGGCCGCCGAAGCGGGGGGCACCGACACCCTGTTCGCGGAGCCGGGCCGGATCCCGGCCCCCGCCGCGCCGGCCGGTGCGAACGGCTGGGGTCCCGACACGGGTACCCCCGCCACCTTCGTGCTGCTGCGCCACGGCGAGACCGCACTCACCCCGCAGAAGCGCTTCTCCGGCAGCGGCGGCACCGACCCGGAGCTGTCCCCGGCCGGCCGCCGCCAGGCTGCCGCCGTCGCCGAGGCCCTGGCCGCGCGGGGCACCGTACAGGCGGTCGTCAGCTCCCCGCTGCGCCGCTGCCGGGAGACCGCCCAGGCCGTCGCCGACCGCCTCGGGCTCCAGGTCGTGGTCGAAGAGGGCCTGCGCGAGGTGGACTTCGGCGCCTGGGAGGGGCTCACCTTCGCCGAGGCGCGCGAGCGCTTCCCCGACGACCTCCAGGCGTGGCTGGACTCCCCGAAGGCTGCCCCGACGGGCGGCGGCGAGAGCTTCACGGCCGCCACCCGCCGCATCTCGGCGACCCGGGACCGGCTGCTGGGCGAGTACGCGGGCCGCACGGTGCTGCTGGTCACGCACGTGACCCCGGTCAAGGTCCTGGTCCGGCTCGCGCTGGGGGCTCCGCCGGAGGCGCTGTTCCGCATGGAACTGTCGGCGGCCTCGCTGTCGGCGGTGGCCTACTACGCCGACGGCAACGCCTCCGTGCGACTGCTGAACGACACCTCGCACCTGCGCTGAGGCGCGGGAGCGGTACGACGAAGGACCCCCGCCCGGTGGGCGGGGGTCCTTCCTCGTGTGTGACGGCAGACGAGCCGGCCTGTACGCCGGGTTCTGTCGCCCGGAGACCTCGCGGTCGCCGGGGAGACGGCCATCCATCTAGGACCGGCGTTGCCGCCGGCCTCGTGCGGTCTACCCGC
Organism: Streptomyces sp. NPDC060028; assembly: GCF_042736725.1. NCBI lineage: Bacteria > Bacillati > Actinomycetota > Actinomycetes > Kitasatosporales > Streptomycetaceae > Streptomyces > Streptomyces sp. NPDC060028. Next base: position 15,737 of record NZ_JBHWVJ010000054.1, read on the forward strand.
GAACATCGGGCGGGCAGCCCTCGAGCGTTCGCGCAGACCCGTCCGGGGACGGATCCTCTTGACCTTGCTCCGGGTGGGGTTTACCTAGCCGCCTGAGTCACCTCAGGCGCTGGTGGTCTCTTACACCACCGTTTCACCCTTACCGGAGACCGAAGCCCCCGGCGGTTTCTTTTCTGTGGCACTGTCCCGCGGGTCACCCCGGGTGGGCGTTACCCACCACCCTGCCCTGTGGAGCCCGGACGTTCCTCGGCGGGACCCGAGGGCCCCGACGCGGCCGCCCGGCCGACTCGTCTGTCGTGCCGTCCATGCTACCGGCTGGGTCGCGGCCGGCCGCACTGCGGCAGCCCACAGCCCCGTGACGGGCTGACGCAGTGCGTGGGGACTCTCCGGGGGGAGGAGGAGTCGTACGCCCAGCGTGACAAGTCGGCGCAGCCCTGTCTTGTCGTAAACGGCACGCGCCGCGGACCGTCGTGCCCGCGGCCAACCCGACAGGATCACGCTGGTGATACGGCCCGGGAGCCGGTCCAGGGACGAGCCCGGGGGCAGGCCCCCGCGGAGCTTGACGAACCCCGACGGGGGCAGGCCCGTCATGGCCTTCACCTCGCGGCTCAGGTGCGCCTGGTCGTGGTAGCCGCAGACCGCCGCCACCTGCGCCCCCGCCATCCCCGCCGACAGCAGCCGCAGGGCGTGCTGGAGGCGGAACACCCGCGCCATGCCCTTGGGGGACAGTCCGACCTGCTCGCGGAAGCGCGCCCGCAGATTGCGCGCGCCCCATCCGGTCCCGGCGGTCGCCCGGGCCAGTGAACCGCTGTCGGCCCACAGCCGCGAGAGCGCCCCGCGCACCTCCGGTGCGGCGGCGCGGCCGCGCTCCAGGCGGCCGCAGAACACCTGGTCGAGCAGGGTGAAGCGCTCGTGCCACGAGCCGAGCGACTGCAGCCGGTCGGCCAGGTGCCGCCCGGACGGGCCGAGTACGTCGGCCAGTTCCACGTGTGCGTCCTCGAAGTGCGCCATCGGGATGCCGAAGAGCCGGTAGGCGCCGAGCGGGCTCATGTTCACTTCCAGGCCGTGGACCGCTCCCGCGTGCACCCCGATCGCCGCCGCCGTGCGCGGGCCGCTGATCATGGCCCGGGAGGCGGGTCGCAGCGGGGATGTCGAGAGCCCCTCCGTACGGGTCACCCACAAGCCCTCGGTGAAGGTGAAGACCAGGGTCACGAACCCGGTGGGCAGCTCCAGCCGCCGGCGCGGCGCCGTGAACTCGGTTTCGAAACCGGTGTAGTTGACGATGAACGGCCGCAGGGGGGCGGCGGGCCGGCGGCGCGCGCCGAGGCGTCCCGCCGTGGAACCTGCCGCGTCCCGCACGTCGACGGACCCCATCTCCGGGCCCTCCCCCTGCTGTTGCGCGGTCGTTCGTACCGCGCGGTGCGCAGATGATGCCAGGCCCCGGGCGGCGCTGACCAGAGAGGTGTACGGCCGCGCCTGCGTTCACGGGCCCCGGGCGGGACGTCAGGCCGGGGCGAAGAGGACCTTCAGTGTCCCCGGGTCGGCCTCCGTGAGCCGCACCCTGATCCGGTCGCCCAGCGGCAGCTCCCGCGCGGTGGACTCGATGCGGCCGACCACCGCCGGCTCCTCCAGGTGGACGGTGCCCACCAGCGGCTCCCGGTCCTTGACGTCGATCACCGTGGCCTCGAAGGTCTCCCCGACGCGGTCCTTGAGCAGGGCCGCCTCCACCAGGTCCACGGACTCCCGCTCCACCGTGTTGGCCAGCCGGCTGCCCTGCGCCATCTCCCGCGGCAGTTCGGCCAGCGCCGACACCGCCCACTCGGGCGGCTCGGCCCCCGCCACCGCCGCCACGCACAGCTCGCCCGTGTACCGGTCGACGAGCCGGCGCAGCGGGGCGGTGCAGTGGGCGTACGGGGCGGCCACCGCCGCGTGCAGGACCGGGTCCGGGGTCTCGCCGCCGCGAAAGACGGTGTAGCCGGCGCCGCGGAGCAGGGCCGTGCACTCCTGGAGGAACGCCGCGTGAGCCGGGCGGTGCGGGTCGAGGGAGCGGACGAGTTCGGCGTACGGGACGTGGTGCGGCCAGTCGATCCGCAGGGCCTTCGCCGCCCGCCGCAGCCGGCCGACCGCCCCGTCCGGGGCGCTGGGCAGGGTCCGCAGGATGCCGGTGCCGGCGGCGAGCATCAGCTCGGCGGCCACCATGCCGGTCATCAGGGAGATCTGGGCGTTCCAGCCGTCCGCCGGGAGCGGGGCCCGGTAGGCCAGGGTGTACGAGCCGCCCTGGGCGACGATCTCCTGCTCGGGCACGTTCAGCGAGATGCCGCCGCGTTCCCGTTCCAGGGTCTCGCGCAGCAGGCCGATGTCCTTCAGGAGGGCCAGGGACTCCTCGGCCGTGCCCGTGTCGATGGCCTTCTGTACGCCCTCGTAGTCGAGCTTGGCCCGGCTGCGGACCAGGGCCCGGCGTACGTCGGTGCTCTCCACCCGGCCCTCGGAGTCCAGGTCGAGCCGCCACAGCAGGGCCGGGCAGGTCTGGTCGGGCAGCAGGCTGGCCGCGCCCTCCGCGAGCGCGGCCGGGTGCAGCGGGACGTTCTCGTCGGGGAAGTAGAGGGTGGTGACCCGCCGGTGGGCCTCGACGTCCAGGGCGCCGCCGGGGGTGACGAAGGCGGCGACGTCGGCGATGGCGTAGTGCACGCGGTAGCCGCCGCCGGACCGCCTCGCCAGGTGCATGGCCTGGTCCAGGTCCCGGGAGGTCGGCGGGTCGATGGTGAAGAGGGGGAGGTCGGTGGCGTCCTGGTCCGGGAGCCGTGGGTGCGCGGCCGCACGCTCGGCCTCCGCGAGTACCGGGGCCGGGAAGCCCTCCGGGACCTCCAGCTTCGTCCGCAGTTCACGCAGCGCGGCCCGCAGGGCAGTCCCGTCTGCGCCGGTCATGCTGATGTGACGGCGTGGCATGGACCGAGCCTATGGCCGCCGGGCCGGGGCGGCACGGCGAGAGCCTTACCCTGGGCCGGGGGCCGCACCCCCTGCGCCGCGTCGTACTGAAGGAGAACCACCGTGCTCGTGCTGCTGCCGCCGTCCGAGGGAAAGGCCGCCGGCGGTTCCGGCGTACCTCTGGAGCCGCGGACGCTGTCGCTGCCGGGGCTGGCCGCCGCGCGGGCGGCCGTGCTGGAGGAGCTGGTCGACCTGTGCGCGGGGGACGAGCTGAAGGCCCGCGAGGTGCTGGGCCTGAGCGAGGGACTGCGCGGCGAGGTCGCGAAGAACGCCGGGCTGCGCACCGCCGCCGCCCGGCCCGCGGGGGAGATCTACACCGGAGTCCTCTACGACGCGCTGGGCCTGGCCACCCTGCCGTCCGCGGCGCGGGCCGTGGCGGAGGACTCGCTGCTGGTCTTCTCCGGGCTGTGGGGCGCGGTGAAGATCACCGACAGGATCCCCTCCTACCGCTGCTCGATGGGCGTGAAGCTGCCCGGGCTGGGCGCGCTGAACGCGTACTGGCGGGCCCCGATGGCCGAGGCGATGCCCGAGGCGGCGGGCGAGGGCCTGGTCCTGGACCTGCGCTCCTCGGCGTACGCCTCGGCCTGGAAGCCGAAGGGGGAGACCGCCGGCCGGACGGCCACGGTGCGGGTGCTGCACTCGCAGATGGTGGACGGGGTGGAGAAGCGGTCGGTGGTGAGTCACTTCAACAAGCACACCAAGGGCGTTCTGGTACGTGACCTGCTGCTGGCCGGCGCCCGGCCCGCTTCCCCGGCGGAGCTGGTCACGGCCCTGCGGGACCTGGGCTTCACGGTGGAGGCGCAGGCCCCCGCCAAGGCGGCGAAGGCCTGGAGCCTCGACGTGGTCGTGACGCAGATCCACTGACGCAGATCCACTGACGGCGACCCGTTGACGCGGGCCGGCTGACGCGGATCCGCCGACGCGCGCCAAGGCCGGCGCCGTCACCAGAGGCGGTCGACCGTGCCCGGGTGGAGCGGGATGCGGGCGCCCGTGAAGACGGCGCGGTCCGCGGCCGGGTCCGCCGTGAAGAAGGCCGCCAGGACGTTCTTGTCGAAGCCCGGCTCGTCCGTGGCGAGCGGCGCCCGCGGGGTCCCGCCGATCAGGACCGCACCCGGGAGGGCGGTGAAGCCGGCCGCCTCGTAGAAGGGGGTCAGCTCCCGGTCGCAGCTGAACAGCGCCACGTCCACGGCCGGGTCGGCGGCGAGCGATGCGCGGGCCGCCGCCACCAGCCGGCCGCCGTACCCCCGGCCGCGCGCCGAGGCCCGCGTCACCACCGAGCTGAGCCCGGCCGCGCGGTACGTCCGGCCCGCGAGCGGCACCGGCTTGTACAGCAGCGCCAGCGAGGCGGCGACCGCCCCGGACCCGTCCAGCAGCACCATGGCCCGGGGCGTGAGCGCGGGGTCGTGGCCGGCGCCCGCTCCGGGCCAGGCGTGCGCCTCCAGGGCGGCGACCTGCGCGGCGATTTCGGCGGGCAGGGCGTCGGCCCCGTACGCCTCGATCGTCATGCCGGGTGTCACGGGATCCGCACCCCGGTGCCGCCCACCCGGACCCGGTTGTCGCCGGCCCGCAGTTCCACCGTCAGCACCCCCGGGCGGCCCATGTCCTCGCCCTGGTGGAGGGTGAGCACCGCGTCGGCCGGCACCAGGCCGAGCTCGCGGGCGTACGCGCCGAACGCGGCCGCCGCGGCTCCGGTGGCCGGGTCCTCGACGACGCCGCCGACGGGGAAGGGGTCGCGTACGTGGAAGAGCTCCGGGCCCGCCCGGTGCACCAGCTGGACGGTGGTCAGGTCCAGGCGCCGCATCAGCGCCTCCAGCCGGGCGAAGTCGTATGCGAGGTCCGCGAGCCGGGCCCGGGTGGCGGCTCCGAGCACCAGGTGGCGGGCTCCGGCGTAGGCGATCCGAGCCGGGATCCCCGGGTCGAGGTCGGCGGCGGGCCAGTCCAGCGCGGCCAGCGCCTCGGCGAGGTCGGCGTCGGCGACCTCCTCCACGTGCGGTTCGACGCTGGTCAGCGTGGCCCGCAGGCCCGCGCCGTCCGCCGCGGAGCCGGTCACCGAGACCGGCACCGTCCCGGCCCGCGTCGCGAAGACCAGCTCGCCCGGGCCGATCCGCTCGCCCAGCGCGACGGCGGCGGCCACGGTGGCGTGCCCGCAGAAGGGCACCTCCGCCTTGGGGCTGAAGTAGCGCACCGTGAAGGCCCGGCCGCTCTCGCCGCCCAGGTCCGCGGGCGGGGCGGTCAGGAACGCGGTCTCGCTGTAGCCCAGCTCGGCGGCGATCCCCAGCATGGCGGCCTCGTCCAGCGCGGAGGCGTCCAGGACGACCCCGGCGGGGTTGCCGCCCGCCGGGTCGGCGGAGAAGGCCGTGTAGTGGAGCACCTCGGTCGGATCAGCGGTGTCAGTCATGATCCGCTCAACTGCCCGCCCCGGTCCGGCATTCCCGGGTCAGCCGCGCCCGACGTACGGCATGGCCGTCGCCATCACCGTCGCGAACTGCACGTTCGCCTCCAGCGGGAGCTCCGCCATGTGCAGCACGGTGCGCGCCACGTCGGCCGCGTCCATCACCGGCTCCACCGCCAGCTGCCCGTTGGCCTGCAGGATGCCGGTCTGCATCCGCTCGGTCATCTCGGTGGCCGCGTTGCCGATGTCGATCTGCCCGCAGGCGATGCGGTACGGGCGTCCGTCCAGCGAGAGTGACTTCGTCAGGCCGGTCACGGCGTGCTTGGTCGCGGTGTAGGCGATCGAGTTCGGCCGCGGCACGTGGGCGGAGATGGAGCCGTTGTTGATGATGCGGCCGCCCTGGGGGTCCTGTGCCTTCATCTGGCGGAAGGCCGCCTGCGCGCACAGGAAGGCTCCGGTCAGGTTGACGTCGACCACCGAGCGCCAGGCCTCGTACGTGATGTCCTCCAGCGGGACGCCGCCCGGCCCGAAGGTGCCCGCGTTGTTGAAGAGCAGGTCGAGGCGCCCGTACCGCTCCCGTACGGACTCGAAGAGCGCGGCCACCTCCTCGGGGTGGCTCACGTCCGCCGCTGCGCACAGCACGTCCGCGCCGTCCCCGGCGAGCGCGGCCGTCTCCTCCAGCGGCCCGGTGCGCCGGCCGGCCGCGGCCACCGCCCAGCCGGCGGCGGCCAGGGTCAGGGCCACGGAGCGGCCGATCCCGGAGCCGGCCCCGGTCACCACGGCGATCTTCTTCCCACGTGCGTTCATGGGGCCGCAGGCTACGTCACAGCGCACGCGGGCCCCCGGACGTTCCGATAGCTGAGAGCATGGGTCGGTCCGGGATGTGAGGAAACGATAAAAGGACTGGAGTTGCGCATGTCGGAGAGAGGCCCCGCGACGGCCCCCTCGGAACCGTCGCCCGCGACGCCCTCCGCCACGACCACCCCCACCACCCCGGGCAGCGCTGCCGCGCCCTTGACGGCCGCCCGGCGCACCGGACTGCTCGTCACCTTCATCCTGGGCGGCCTCACCGCCCTGCCCCCGCTGTCGATGGACATGTACTTGCCGGCGCTGCCGGAGGTCACCACCGCCCTGAACAGCCCCGCCGCGACCGTCCAGCTCACGCTCACCGCCTGCCTCGCCGGCATGGCGCTGGGCCAGCTCGTCATCGGCCCGATGAGCGACAGGTGGGGCCGCCGCCGGCCCCTGCTCGCCGGCATGGTCGTCTACGTCCTCGCCACCGCGATCTGCGCCCTCGCCCCGAGCGCCGAGCTGCTGATCGGCTTCCGCCTGCTCCAGGGCCTGGCCGGCGCGGCCGCGATCGTCATCGCTCGGGCCGTCGTACGCGATCTGTACGACGGGGTCGAGATGGCCCGCTTCTTCTCCACCCTGATGCTCATATCCGGCTCCGCCCCGATCATCGCCCCGCTCATCGGCGGCCAGGTGCTGCGCCTCGCCGACTGGCGCGGGGTCTTCGTCGTCCTCACCGCCGTCGGCGCCGTGCTCACCCTGGTCACCTGGCGCTGCCTGGGCGAGACCCTGCCGCCCGAACGGCGGCACACCGGCGGGGTCGGCGCGGCGCTGCGGACCATGGGCGGCCTCCTCGGCGACCGGGTCTTCACCGGGTACACCCTGGCCGGAGGCTTCGCCTTCGCCGCGCTCTTCGCCTACATCTCGGCCTCGCCGTTCGTGGTCCAGGAGATCTACGGGGCTTCGCCGCAGGCCTTCAGCCTGCTCTTCGGCCTCAACTCCGTCGGCTTGATCGCCGCCGGCCAGGTCAACGGCAAGCTGCTGGTCGGCCGCGTCAGCATGGACAAGGTGCTGGCCGTCGGCCTCGGGCTGATCACGGCCGCCTCGGCGGCCCTGCTGCTGATGTCGGCCGGGGTGTTCGGGGAGGTCGGGCTCGTGCCGATCGCCGCCGGGCTGTTCGTCCTGATGTCGGCGATGGGCGTGGTCCTGCCCAACACCAACGCACTGGCCCTGATGCGCACCCCGCACGCCGCCGGATCGGCCTCCGCGCTGCTCGGCACCTCCTCCTTCCTCGTCGGGGCCGTCGCCTCGCCGCTGGTCGGGATCGCGGGCGAGGACACGGCGGTCCCGATGGCCGTGGTCCAGGTGGTGTGCTCGCTGCTGTCGGTGGCCTGTTTCCTGGGCATGTGCCAACCGTGGAAATCCGGCCCCGCCGGCGCGCCGTAAACTTCGCTGGTGAACGTCACCGCCCCCACCACCGCCGAAACCCTCCGCAGCGCACTCGGCGGACTGCTCGACGGGCTGCCGCCGAAGCAGGCCGCGGCCGCCGTAGAGCGGCTGATCGCCAACTACCGCGGGCAGACCCCGACCGACGCGCCCGTGCTGCGCGACCGCTCCGACGTCGCGGCGTACGCGGCGTACCGGATGCCGGCCACCTTCGAGGCCGTACGGGCCGCCCTGGACGCACTCGCCGAAGCTGCCCCGCACTGGACCCCCGGCTCGCACGTGGACGTGGGCGGCGGCACGGGAGCGGCGACCTGGGCGGTGGACGCCACCTGGGAGGACCCGCGTACGACCACGGTGCTGGACTGGGCGGAGCCGGCGCTGACCCTCGGCCGGGAACTGGCCGCGGCCTCCAGCTCCGAGGCGCTGCGCGGCGCCGACTGGCGGCGGGCCGTCATCGGAGCCGGGCTCACGCTCCCGGAGGCGGACCTGGTGACGGTCTCGTACGTCCTGGGCGAGCTGACGGCGCAGGCCCGCCACGCGGTCGTCGCCGAGGCGGCCCGCGCCGGGCAGGCCGTGGTCCTGATCGAGCCGGGCACGCCGGACGGCTACCTGCGCATCCGCGAGGCCCGCGACCAGCTGATCGAGGCCGGGCTGCGGGTGGCGGCCCCGTGCCCGCACGACGGGACCTGCCCGATCGAGGTCGGTCAGGACTGGTGCCACTTCTCGGCGCGGGTCAGCCGCTCCTCCCTGCACCGGCAGGTCAAGGGCGGCTCCCTCCCGTACGAGGACGAGAAGTTCAGCTACGTCGCCGCGACGCGCTTCCCGGTGGAGCCCGCCGCCTCCCGGATCACGCGCAGGCCGCAGATCCGCAAGGGGCTGGTCCTGCTGGAGCTGTGCGGCCCCGAGGAGGGTGACGCGGCGGGCCTGACCCGGGTCAACGTGACCAAGCGCCACGGTGACCTCTACAAGGCGGCGCGGGACGCCGACTGGGGCCAGGCCTGGCCGCCGCAGGCACCGTGACGACCTACTGCCGCAGCTCCTGGGTGCAGCACTTCACGCTGCCGCCGCCCTTGAGCAGCTCGCCCAGATCCATCGGCACCGGCTCGAACCCCCGGTCGCGCAGGGGCCTCAGCAGTCCGGCGGCCGCCTGCGGAAGCAGGACGTGCCGGCCGTCCGACACGGCGTTGAGCCCGAGGGCGGCCGCGTCCTGGTCGTCGGCGATCAGCGCGTCCGGGAAGAGCCGGCGGAGCACGGCCCGGCTCCCCGCGGAGAACGCGGGCGGGTAGTACATGACCTCGTCGCCGTCGAGGACGGACAGCGCCGTGTCGAGGTGGTAGTAGCGCGGGTCCACCAGGTCGAGGCCGATGACCGGACGGCCGAAGAACTCCTGGGCCTCGTCGTGCGAGAGCGGGCTGGAGCGGAAGCCCCGGCCCGCGAGGATGTAGGTGGCGGTGACGGCGAAGTCGCCCTCGCCCTCGTTGACGTGGGACGGCTCGTGGACCTCGGTGAAACCGTGGGCCCGGAACCAGTCGAGGTGGATCTCCGCCTCGGCGGCCCGTTCCGGATACGCGAAGCGCGCGCCCAGCACGCGGCCGTCGACGACCAGGGCGCCGTTCGCCGCGAAGACCATGTCGGGCAGCCCGGGGTCGGGCACGAGGGTCTCGACGGTGTGGCCGAGGGCGCGGTAGCGGTCCCTCAGGTCTTCCCACTGGGCGAGTGCGAGGGGCAGGTCCACCGGTTTCGTGGGGTCCATCCACGGGTTGATGGAGTAGGTGACCTTGAAGTGCGCGGGCGGGCACATCAGGTAGCGCCGGGGTGTGGCGTCTCTGCGCAAAGAAGGCTCCTCACGATGATGAGAAGAGAATCGTCTCTCCTCTGCGCGGACGGCGCAGTGAACTGATCGGGTGGTTTCCGGGACGGCTGAAAGACGAGACGTTTCGCATTGATGAGTTGCCGAAATGAACCCGAAGTCTCCCGACGCGTCGCGCCGTAGTCCTGCGGCTGACGGTGGACGAGTTCAACGACGAGAGGTACGAGGCGCCCGCGCGCGCCCTCACCGCGGCCGGCGCGACCGACCCGGAGCTGGGCGCCAGCTTCAACGAGCGGCTGCTGGAGCCGCAGCTCGCCCTGTACGAGGGGCGGCTGAGCGCGGCCCGCGAGGCCGGCCAGCTCGCCGCGGACGTGGATCCGCGCCTGGTCGTGGAGATGCTGCTCGGTCCGCTGACGCACCGGTGGCTGCTGCGGACGGGGCCGCTGACGCACGCTTATGCGGACGAGCTGGTGGACCGGGTGCCGGCGGGGGTCTCGGGCCGGGCGCCGGGTGACCTGCCCGGCGGGGTGGCATAGGTCACCGGCGCGTAGGAGCCGGATCAATGGCCGAGAACATATGGCCGAATTATATGCTTATGTAGGGGCTGTCAGCGCCCCGTCCCCAGCCCCCCGGTTGAGGAGTGCGGTCACCCGGGGCGCAGGATGGTGGGACCATGTGAGGGTCCGCCGGGGCAACGGTAGGTGAGGGGATAGATGGGGTCTGAGTCCGGCCGCGTCCAACGCGGCGAGCAGAGCAGGATTTCCCAGTGGCTGCGCCGCAGGCCGAAACCCGCTCCCGAGGACCCCGGCAGGGAACGCGAGGCGCTGCTCCTGGCCGTCGCCGCCGCAGGCCTCCCGATCGCCCCCGCCGCCCATCCCGCCGGCTACCGGTGTTCGTGCGACAGGATCGGCTGTCCCACGCCCGCGCGCCACCCCCTCTCCTTCGCCTGGCAGACCCAGTCCACCACCGACCGCGCCCAGGTCGAACGCTGGGCCCGCAGCCAGCCGCAGGCCAACTTCATCACCGCGACCGGCATGGTGCACGACGTCCTGGACGTCCCGCTGGAGGCCGGCACCGCCGCTCTGGCCCGCCTGCTGGCCGCCGGCGTGGAGGTGGGACCCGTCGCCGAGTCCCAGGGCACCGGTGACCACGCCCGCATGCTGTTCTTCACGGCCACCCGCGGCACCCCCGAGGACGAGGACGAGTGGTGGCCCTGCGAACTGGACTGCCACCCCGAGACGATGGACGAACACCCGGGCCTGCGCTGGCACTGCCGCGGCAGCTACGTCCTGGTCCCGCCCGCCGCACTGCCCGGTGACCAGGCGGTCGCCTGGCTCCGGGGCATGGAACACCCGCTCCCGGACCCCCTCACGCTCCTGGAGACCCTGACCGACGCCTGCGCCCGGTACGCGGGCGCCTCCGACCAGACCCCCGCGGCGGTCGCCTGGCCCCTGGGCCGCTGAGCCCCGACACGCACGGAGAAGGCCCCGGGCGCGCGCACTGCGCGTACCCGGGGCCTTCTCCGTGTGCTCAGGAGCGGCTGGGCTCCTGCTTCGGCTCCTGCTTAGGCTCCGCCTTGCCGCGCTTCACCGCCGGGGCCAGGAACAGCGCCAGCACGGGGATCACGTACAGCGCCCACACCGTCAGCTGGACCACGGTGGGGTCGGGCTGGAAGTTGAAGACGCCCTTGAGCAGGGTCCCGTACCAGCTGTCCGGCGGGACGGCCGAGCTGATGTCGAAGGCCTTGTCGTTCAGGCCGCCCAGGAAGCCGGCCTCCTGGAGGTCGTGGACCCCGTACGCGAGGACGCCCGCGGCCACGATCACCAGCATGCCGCCGGTCCACTTGAAGAACTTCGCGAGGTTGATCTTCAGAGCGCCCCGGTAGAACAGCCAGCCCAGCACCAGGGCCGTGCCGATGCCCAGCAGCACCCCGACCAGCGGAGCCGAGGAGCCCTCGCCGCTCGCCCGTACCGAAGCCCACACGAACAGCGCGGTTTCCAGCCCCTCACGGCCCACCGCCAGGCAGGCGGTGGCCACCAGCGCGCCGGTACCCATGGACAGCGCCGTGTCCAGCTTGCCGTGCAGCTCGCTCTTCAGGTGCCGCGCGGTGCGCTTCATCCAGAAGACCATCCACGTCACCAGGCCGACGGAGACGATGGACAGGCTGCCGCCCAGCAGCTCCTGCGCCTCGAAGGTCAGCTCCTGGCTGCCCCAGGTCAGCAGGGCGCCGAAGGCCAGCGAGACCGAGCAGGCGATGGCGATGCCCAGCCAGACGGGACGCAGCGCGTCCCGCCGCCCGGTCTTCACCAGGTACGCCACGAGGATGCAGACGACCAGGCTGGCCTCCAGCCCCTCGCGCAGGCCGATCAGATAGTTGCCGAACACGGCGTTTCCTCTCCGGCGGGGACTACGCGAACAGCGTCCGGCCCCACCAGTCGTCCTTGTCGCGGACGCCCGGCGGGACGGCGAAGACGGCCGAACCCACGTGCTGGATGTATTCGTTGAGCGAGTCGTTCTTGGACAGCCGGCGCTGCAACGGCACGAAGCCCTTGCGCACGTCCCGCTGGTAGGCCAGGAAGAACAGACCCGCGTCGAGCCGGCCCAGTCCGTCCGTACCGTCCGTGAAGGAGTAGCCGCGGCGCAGGATCGTGACGCCGTCGTTGGTGTCCGGGTGCGCGAGACGCACGTGCGCGTCCGGCTTCATCGCCTTCAGGAACGGCTCGTCGCGCTCCTTGGACTTGCCGGCCGGGGCGCCCTCGCCCTTGTCCCGGCCGATGATGTCCTCCTGCTCCCGCAGGGAGGTGCGGTCCCAGGTCTCGATGTGCATCCGGATGCGCCGGGCCACCAGGTACGAGCCGCCGGCCAGCCAGTCGCTGCCGTCGCCCGCGCCGACCCACACGTGCTTCTCCAGCCCCGCGGCGTCGGTGCCCGAGATGTTCCGGGTGCCGTCCTTGAAGCCCATCATGTTGCGCGGGGTCTGCTCGTCCGGGGTCGTGGACGAGGTCTTGCCGAAGCCCAGCTGCGACCAGCGCACCGCCACCTTGCCGAAGCCGATCCGGGCCAGCTGGCGGATCGCGTGCACCGCGACCTGCGGATCGTCGGCGCAGGCCTGGACGCACAGGTCGCCGCCCGAGCGGGCCGGGTCCAGGTTGTCGCCCGGGAACTGCTCCAGCTCGATCAGGGCCTCCGGGCGCTTGCCCTCCAGACCGAAGCGGTCCTTGGCGAACAGGCCGGGACCGAAGCCGATGGTCAGGGTGAGGCGCGAGGCCTTCAGGCCCAGCGCCTCGCCCGTGTCGTCCGGCGGCGCCTCCGGGAGACCGCCGAAGCCGCCCTCGCCGACCGGGTGGCCGGCGGTCATCAGGCGGGCCGCCTCGGTCCAGTCCTTGAGCAGCTTGACCAGCTCGTCACGGCTCTTCGTCTTCACGTCGAAGGCCGCGAAGTGCAGGCGGTCCTGTACGGCGGTGGCGATGCCCGACTGGTGCTCGCCGTGGAACGGCATGGCCGCCCCGGCGGCCGCCGCCGGCACCGCGTCCGCACCGCTGTTGAAGGCCGCCACGGCGCCGCCGGCCGCGGCGGCGCCGATCGCGAGCCCGGCGCCTCCCCAGCCGAGGACGGCGCGCCGTGAGGGCGCGGACGAGCTCTGGTCAGCCTCTTCGGGCTGCGCTGCCTGCTTGGACTCAGCCATTTCGGTCTCCCGCCTGCTCGACTTCTGCCGTTACTTCGCGACCGCGGCGGCGAGCTTCGAGAGCGGCTCGGCCAGCGCGTTGACGCCGTCCGACAGCTCCTTGCGCTCGGTGTCGCCGACCTTGTCGTAGGCGGTGAACTCGTAGCCCGTCTTGTCGGCGCGGTACTTGTCCAGCAGCGTGTTCAGCGCCGCGAACTGGGTGTCGAGCTGCTTGACCAGCTCGGCGTCGTTCTTCGTGGCGACCGGCTTGAGCAGCTCGTAGGACTTCTGCGCGCCCTCGACATTGGCCTTGAAGTCGACCAGGTCGGTGTGGGAGTAGCGCTCCTCCTCGCCCGTCACCTTGCCGGTGGCGACCTCGTCGAGGAGCTCCTTGGCGCCGTTGGCCATGGAGGTCGGGGTGATCTCGGCCTGGCCGACCTTCTTCTGCCAGTCGGTGAGGTCGGCGATCAGGGTGTCGGCGAGCTTCTTCTCCGCGTCACCGATCTTGCCGTCCTGGAACAGCGCCTTCTCCAGGCGGTGCCAGCCGGTCCAGTCCTTCGCCGGGTCCTGACCGGCCTCCAGGCCGTCCTCGCGGACGTCGACCTTCGGGTCGATGTCGCCGAAGGACTCGGCGACGGGCTCGGTGCGCTCCCAGCCGATGCGGGAGGGGGCGTAGGCCTTCTTCGCGGCCTCCAGGTCGCCGGCCTTGACGGCGTCGACGAAGGCCTGGGCCTTCGGGAGCGTCTCGTCGGCCTGCTCCTGCACGTACTTGCGGTAGGCGGCGACCGCCGCGTCGGCCTCGGGGGAGCGCTTCTCGTCGCCGCCCTGACCGGTGGCCTTGACCGCCTGGCGGATGCCGTCGCCCTTCATGCCGGGCTTGCAGACGACCTCGTAGTCGCCGCCCTTGATCTCGGCGGTGATGGTGGCCTTGGTGCCGGGGCCGATGTTCTCGCGCTCGGCGACGATGCGGTCGTCCGGGAAGAGGACGTAGAGCTCGGTGACCTTGGAGCCCTTGTTCTCGACCTCGAACTGCACCTTGCCCGCCGGGAACTCCTTCGAGGAGACCTCGCACGCGCTGTCGGAGGCCGCCACACGGATCGTGCCCGAGCCGCCGGCGTCGTTCTTCTCGGCGCAACCGGTGAGCGCGGTGAGCGCGGCCACCACGGAGGCGGCGGCGACGACGGTGAGGCGGGCGGGGCGCATGGGGGGCTCCTGGGCGTCGGACGAGGGGGCCGTCCCAAGGGGGAGAGGCCGGTGAGGCGGACCTAACTTAACCGAGGCTTACCTGACCCATCCCCACTCGTCCAGTGATTCAGCGCACACCTGGTACCGGTGGACACGGAGCCGTCACGGCCCGCCCATGGAATCCCCATGGACGAGTCAAGGGCGAGTCAAGTCGCCAGTCGTCCGTGCCCTGCGACGGAACGGGTGCTTCCGGCCGCGTCGCTTCGGGCCGCGTACGGGAACCACCAGCGCGGAAAGGCCCGGTCACCTTGCCGGTCACGGTGCCCGTCACGCCCAGCCTCCTTGCTTGCGGCGGGTGCGGCGCAGCAGCCAGAAGAAGAACGGCCATCCGCAGCACGCTCTCGCCGACCCGGTCGAGCGGGGCCCCGCCGAGGCCGGCGCGGATCCGGGCGGAGGTGAGCGCGTCGCCGAGGGGGTGTCGTACGAACCGGCGCCGACATCCCGGCCGGCACCCTGCTGGCACCTCGGCCGCGGTGATCGGGGCCGGCGAGGGCGCCGTGTTCCTCGCGCGCAGGCGCCGCACGGACCTGCTCTGACCTGACCCGTGCTTGAATGCCCGCGTGAACGATCTCGACGTCCTCAAGGTCTTCTGCGCGGGTGACGGCCGGTTCGGCAACCTGCTCGGTGTCGTACGCGACGGCCGGACCTGCCCCGACGACCGGTCGCGGCAGGCGCTGGCCGCCGAACTCGGCTACAGCGAGACGGTGTTCGTGGACGACCCGGAGCGCGGGGTCGTCGACATCCGCACCCCCGGCACACGGATGTCCTTCGCCGGACATCCGCTGGTCGGGGTCGCCTGGTTGCTCGACATCGGGGAGCTGCGGCCGCCCGCCGGCTCCGTATGGGCACGCGACGACGGGGAGTTCACCTGGATCACCGCCCGCCCCGAGTGGGTCGAGGGCAAGCGCACCGAGCAGTACGCCGATGTCGCCGAGGTCGAGGCGCTGCCCGCCCCGCCGCCCGGCGAGGGCTGGCTGTACGCCTGGGCCTGGGAGGACGAGACCGCGGGCCGGGTACGGGCCCGCGGCTTCCCGCGCCGCCCCGACGGGGTCATCGCCGAGGACGAGGCCACCGGCTCGGCCGCGATCCTGCTGACGGCCCAGCTCAACCGCGCCCTGAACATCACCCAGGGCGCCGGCTCCCAGATCCTCACCGCCCCCGGCCCCGACGGCACGGTGGAGATCGGCGGCCGAGTCCGCTTCGCCCCGGACCGCGGCCTCGACGAGCCCGGGGGCACCTTCCGGCGGTAGCCGGGGGGAGCCGGGGGAGCCGCAACCCGGCACACCTCTCCGGCCACGGCACGGGGTGGCGTCCCGCGCGGCAGCCCTCGTACGCGCCGCGACGAGGCGGCCGCGCACGACGGCGAAGGCCCGGCCCGGTGCGCTGCGCGCCGGGCCGGCCCTTCCCGCACACCTCCCCGGAGGGGCTACGCGCTGAGCGGGAACCGCTCGCCCAGCTCGCGGAAGACCGCCCCGTTGTAGTCGAAGGCGCGCTTGCACTCGTCGATGATGCGCTGCTTCTCCAGGTCGTCCGCGGCCACCGCGTCCAGCAGCTCGCGGTAGGTCCGCTTGAAGGCGGCCGGGTTGGAGATGTCCGCGAAGACGTAGAAGCGGACGCCGTCGCCCTTGCGCTCGAAGCCCCAGGTCCGCTCGGCCTTGTCGCGGATGATCTGGCCGCCGGATAGGTCGCCGAGGTAGCGGGTGTAGTGGTGGGCGACGTACCCGCCCGGCCACCGGTCCGCGCACTCGGCCACGCGGGCGGCGTACGCCTCGGTGGCCGGCAGTGCCACGACCGTCTCGCGCCACGCGGCGCCCAGCAGGTGCGCGAGGTCCCGCTCGATCTCGGCGACGCGCATCAGCTCGGGCCGGATGAACGGCCCGGCCACCGGATCGTCCCTGAGGGACTCGGCGGCGTCCTCCAGGGCCCGGTAGACGAACCACAGCTGCTCGGTGTAGCGCGTGTACGCGTCCACGCCGAGCCGGCCGCCGAGCAGGTCGCTCATGAAGGTGGAGGTCTCGGCTTCGGTGTGCTGCTCGTGCGACGCGACACGGATGGCGGTGGAGAAGGCGTCCAAGGCGGACCTCCGAGGGAAGGGGAGACAGGCGTGGCGGCACCGCCGCCACACCTGATCTTCTTACTTAGGTATGCCTAAGTCAATGTGTTCCCGACGCCTTGTCGGTAAAAAATTCGGGCGCCGCTCCAGCCGGGCCCTACGGGAGCGTGAGGATCTCCGCCCCGGTGTCCGTCACCACCAGTGTGTGCTCGAACTGCGCGGTGCGCTTGCGGTCCTTCGTGACGACCGTCCAGCCGTCCTCCCACATGTCGTACTCGTGGGTGCCCAGGGTCAGCATCGGCTCGATGGTGAAGGTCATCCCGGGCTCGATGACGGTGGTGGCGTGCGGGCTGTCGTAGTGCGGGATGATCAGGCCGGAGTGGAAGGACGAGTTGATCCCGTGGCCGGTGAAGTCCCGGACCACGCCGTAGCCGAAGCGCTTCGCGTACGACTCGATGACCCGGCCGATGATGTTGATCTGACGGCCCGGCTTGACGGCCTTGACGGCCCGGTTCAGGGCCTCGCGGGTGCGCTCCACCAGCAGCCGCGACTCTTCGTCCACGTCACCGCACAGGTACGTGGCGTTGTTGTCGCCGTGCACCCCGCCGATGTACGCGGTCACGTCGAGGTTCACGATGTCGCCGTCCCGCAAGACGGTCGAGTCGGGGATGCCGTGGCAGATGACTTCGTTGAGCGAGGCACACAGGGACTTGGGAAAGCCGCGGTAGCCCAGCGTGGAGGGGTACGCACCGTGGTCGCACATGTAGGCGTGGGCGACCCGGTCCAGCTCGTCGGTGGTCACCCCCGGCGCGATCAGCTTGGCGGCCTCTTCCATCGCCTGGGCGGCGATCCGGCCGGCGATGCGCATGGCCTCGATGGTCTCGGCCGTCTGCACCTCCGGTCCGGTGTACGGAGTGGGCGCGGGCTTGCCCACGTACTCGGGCCGGCGGATGTTTCCGGGAACGGAACGGACGGGAGAAAGCTCGCCTGGTACGAGCAGTGACTGGCCAGACATGCAAGCGAGTGTATCCAGCGGGGATGGGGCAGCATGGCGGCAAGAGAGCGGTATCGAGAGGAGCCTGACGACGATGGCCCTGTTCAAGAAGCGCCAGGTGGGCAAAGCGGGCGAGTGGTACTACTGCCTGGTCCACAAAAAGGTCGAGGAGGGGCCCGAGTGCCCCGCCAAGGACCGCTTCGGCCCGTACGAGACGCCCGCGGAGGCGGCGCACGCCATGGAGACGGCGCAGGAGCGCAACCTCGAATGGCAGAACGACCCCAAGTGGAACGACAAGACCCGCGAGGAAGACGAGGGCGCGGCGCCCTGACGGTCGCGGCCGTGGTCGTAGCTGCGGCAGCGGCTCCGGCTACCAGCGGTTGGGCGGCGGCGCGGTCAGCTGATCGGCCAGCCGTGCCAGCCGGTCCCGCAGCCCGCGCGGCCCGCGCTGGGCCGGCAGGCTGTTCTCCCCGGCCGCCGCGCTGACCAGGTGCTGCACCGTGTCCAGGTCCAGCTCGGCGGAGCCCTCCGCCACCGACAGCGCATCGTGCGCGAGCGTCCCCAGATCCGGATCCCCGCCGTCCAGGGACAGTACGGTCGCCCCCGCGCGGCGGGCGTCGTGGACCCGCTCCAGCAGACGCTCGCCGGGCCGCTCCGGAGCCACCACCAGCAGGGTGTGCCCGCGCCGGGCCGCCTCCAGCCTGCTCAGCCCGACCGACAGGTGCGGCGGCGCCCCCGGCAGCACCCGGTGGCGTACCAGCGTGGGCGCCAGCTCCGGCAGCCCCGACCAGGCGGCCTCGTCCACGAGGTGCGCCGCCAGGTGCCAGGGCTCGTACTGCGGGGTGCCGACGAGCAGCAGATTCCCGCCCGACGGCACGACGGAGCGCCGCAGCGAGCCGGCGAAACGCCGCGCGGCGCCCGGCCACTCGGTACCGGCCAGCACCTCGCGCAGCAGCGCGACCCTCACGGCATCCATACCGGCATCCTGCACCACGCAACGGACATACGGGAGCGGTTCCCCGCTCTTCGACTGTGCGGTACTCGGCAGTACTCTCGCCCCCATGACCTCCACAGACAGCACGCAGCAGCCCCCCGCCAAGGCGCCGGCCAAGGACCCGTGGGACCTGCCGGACGTCTCCGGCCTCGTCGTCGGCGTCCTCGGCGGCACCGGCGACCAGGGCCGGGGCCTCGCCTACCGGCTCGCCCGGGCCGGCCAGAAGGTGATCATCGGCTCCCGCGCCGCCGACCGCGCGCGGAGCGCCGCGGACGAACTGGGCCTCGGCGTGGAGGGCGCGGACAACGCCGAGTGCGCGCGCCGCAGCGACATCGTGATCATCGCGGTGCCGTGGGAGGGCCACGCCAAGACCCTCGAAGCGCTGCGCGAGGACCTCGCGGGCAAGCTCGTGGTGGACTGCGTCAACCCGCTGGGCTTCGACAAGCAGGGCGCGTACGCCCTCCCGGTCGAAGAGGGCAGCGCGGCCCAGCAGGCCGCCGCCCTCCTCCCGGACTCCCGCGTGACGGCGGCCTTCCACCACCTGTCGGCGGTCCTGCTCCAGGACGAGTCGATCGACGAGATCGACACCGACGTGATGGTCCTCGGCGAATCCCGCGCCGACACCGACCTCGTCCAGGCTCTGGCCGCCCGCATCCCGGGCATGCGCGGCGTCTTCGCGGGCCGCCTGCGCAACGCCCACCAGGTCGAATCCCTGGTCGCCAACCTGATCTCCACCAACCGCCGCTACAAGGCCCACGCAGGCCTGCGCATCACGGACGTCTGACGCGTCCGGTCCGTCCGACGCGTCCGGTCCGCCGGTCCGGCCGCTCGGCGGGCCGGACCGGCGGGACGGGCTCAGCCCCGCCGGCCGGCCCGTCCCACGCCGGGCCCGAGCTGGGCCACCACCCCGTGGTAGAAGCGGTCCACGGCCTCGTCGACACTGCGGATGAAGCCGGACTCCGTATTTCCACGGGTGTTGCCCATGCCCTTGATGAGCGACAGCCGGAACCCGGTGAGCGCGGCGCCGTCCCGCGGCAGCAGGTCGCCCGGCTCCGGACGCAGCCGCTCCAGAGTTCCGCGCGGCCCGTTTTCGCCCTCGACGAGGCTCTCCACGTGCAGGTCCGCCGGCGCCTCGGCGAGCAGCCGGATCATCCGCTTCACGGTGGCCAGCGGGTACGAGCCCTCCGGCGCGGCCACCTCGACCGACGCGCGGACCTTCGACGTCCGCAGGTCCGCGGTCACCGCGATGACACTGTCCGTCCCGTCGATGCGCAGCTCCGCGCAGAGCCGCCCGTCCGCACAGAGCCGGTCGGCCGCCATGGCCCGGCGCGTCTTCGGATCGCTGCCGCGCCGGGCACGCTGCACCGGCAGGGCCTTTTGGCCGAGCTCTCCGCCGAGGCGCAGGCAGACCTGCCGGATGAGCCGCTCCCAGCTCTCCACGACGTCGACGGCGCGGGCGTCGCCGAGGCTGAGCGTCTCGTCCTCGATGCCCTTGCGGACGGGCACCCAGGCCGGGCCCATGTTCTGGAAGCCGTGGCACCCCGACTGCTCGTGCCGGAGGTACTCCAGCAGTTCCTGCAGGAGCCACGCGTGCGCGGCATTGCCCACGCCCTCGTGGCGGATCAGCATCTGCGCCTGGTGGGCCACTTCGGCCCAGGACAGGTGCCACAGGCTCACCTTGTGCTTGCGGCGCCCGTCGATCTTGACGTCCACCATGGCGCTGCCTTCGAGGGCCACGTCGTTGGAGAGCGTGACGACGGCCTCGTAGCCGCGGCGCGCGGCGATGTCCATGTACTGCTGGACCTGTTCGGGCTTGAGCGGGCTGCCGTTCGTCTTCGTCTCGACGAGCGCCGTCCACAGCTTGCCCGCACGCTCCACCCGGATCACGCCGTCCGGCCGCCGTGGGGTGTCACCGTGCGGGAGGGACACCTCGGTGAAGGTCTGCATCCGGCCTGCGGGCGCACCGAACGCGGCGGTGAGGCGACGCCCGAACTCCGGTACCTGGGCCATGACGGACAACAGCACCGATGTGGCGCGTACTTCGCGTTCCCGGTCGCTCTTGAGGGAGGGGGCGGGGAAGAGCCGCGCGGGTCGCCAGGAGTCGTTCTCGGCGAGCGTCTTCCTGGTCACCTTGGGCAGGGTGACCTTCTTGCGGGTCGTGCGCGTGCCGCGGCCGCGGGTCTGGGCCGGGACGGCGGCGGTCTGCGCCGCCGACGGGTCCGTGGGGTCGGCCGGGGCCGACGCGGGGACCGGCACGGGGGCCGGCGCTTGCGTACCGGTGTGCTCGGCCTGTGTGGTGTCGGGGTCGTCCGTGTCCTCCGAGACGACGATGCCGAAGTCCGTGGCCAGGCCCGCCAGGCCGCTTTCGTATCCCTGGCCGACCGCGCGGAACTTCCATTGCGCACCGCGCCGGTACAGCTCGCCGAAGATGAACGCCGTCTCCACGCTCGCGTCGTCGATGGAGAAGCCGACGAGCGGTTCGCCGGAGCGGTCCGCGACCGTCATCCGCAGGCCGTCGAGTTCCCCGAAGGTGGCGCCGCCGTACTGACTGGCGGCCACGACGATCCGCGCGATCCCCTCGGGGACCGCCGTCAGGTCCACGCTGATGCGGTCCTCGTCGCCGTTGTCGGTCGGAGTCTTGCCCAGCAGCTGCACACTCCCGTCGGCGGCCGCGGGGTTGTTGTAGAAGTAGAAGTCGTTCTCGCTGCGGATCTTGCCGTTCTCGTCCACGAGCAGGACCGAGACGTCGGCGTCGCCCGCCCCCGAGGCGCTGCTCCAGCTCAGGCTCACGACGACCGATCCGGCGTCCTCGCCGAGCGCGGTCAAAGTGGCGTTCGCGCCCTTTGCGATCTCCTGCATGTCTTCCCCCAGTCACCCGGGCTTGTCCGTCGTGGACCGAGTGCGCCGGGCTGTCGTTCCGGCGCACGAAATGGTCGGTACGCCCCCGGCGAAACCGTAACGGGGCGCCTCGGGCGAGATCAGGCGAAGTGGGAAAACCGCCGGGGCGAATCCTTTACGGCGGCACTGCGGGGCATGGGGGACACTGGTGGGGCTCGACCCGTATCAGTGTCCCCGAGGAGTTCCTTCCATGCCGCGCCTTGCCGTGTTCGCCATCGCCGTCTGCGTCCTCGCCACCGCCGCGGCCGTGGTCGCCTTCGTGGAGGGCAGCTTCCTGGGGATCATCTGGGTGCTCATGGCGGGCGTGACGTCCAACATGGCGTGGTTCTACCTGCGCAAGGCCAAGGCGCAGAAGGCGGCCGGGGCCGCCCGCAGCGCGGGTTAATCCACCGGGACCGCGCAGAAGCCGTCGTTGCCCTGCCAGAAGCGGTAGAGCTCGCGGCCGCAGTACGTTTCCAGGTCGCTCACGCCCAGCGCGGACAGGATGCCGTTCACCGCGTCGAAGAAGTACGCGTTGACCTCCGGGATCCACAGCAGCGCGAACACGGCGATCAGGCCGAACGGGGCCAGCGGCGCCACCTCGCGCCGGACCCGGTACGAGAGCCACGGCTCGATGACGCCGTAGCCGTCCAGGCCCGGCACCGGCAGGAAGTTCAGGATCGCCGCCGAGACCTGGAGCAGCGCGAGGAAGGCGAGCGCGAAGCGGAACGGTGCCGGGACCCCGTCCAGGGCGTGCAGCCAAAACGGGGCCGTGCACACCACCGCGAAGGCGACGTTCGCCAGCGGGCCCGCCGCCGAGATGAGGCTGTGCTTCCAGCGGCCCTGGATCCGGTCCCGCTCGATGTAGACCGCGCCGCCGGGCAGACCCAGCCCGCCCATGATCACGAAGAGCACCGGCAGGACGATGCTGAGGAGCGCGTGCGTGTACTTGAGGGGATTGAGCGTCAGGTAGCCCTTGGCGCCCACCGACAGGTCACCGCTGTGCAGGGCGGTACGGGCGTGCGCGTACTCGTGCAGGCACAGCGAGACGATCCACGCCGAGGTGACGAAGAGGAAGACGGCCAGCCCCGTGCTCGTCGAGTAACCCGTCCACACGGCCCACCCGGTGACCGCCATGACGGCGGCGATGCCGAGGAATACGGAACTGATCTGCCGCTCGCCGCGGCTGCCCTGGTGACCCATGCCGCGAAACCTATCCCGGGCGCGGGGCCGGACGGGGTCCGGGGCCGGGGACAATGGGCCGGTGCGCTACGTGATTCTCGGCACCGCCCAGGCCATCCGCGACGACGGCACGCCCGTCGCCGTCGGCGGAGCGCGCCTGCGTGCGCTCCTGACCGCGCTCGCCCTGCGTCCGGGGCGCGCGGTGCCGGCGCCGCTGCTGGTCGACCAGGTGTGGGACGGGGATCCGCCGGCCGACGGCGTGGCCGCCCTCCAGGCGCTGGTGGCGCGGCTGCGCCGGGCGCTGGGGCACGCGGCGGTGCGTTCCGAGGAGGGCGGGTACGTCCTGGCCGCGTGCCGGGACGACATCGACCTGTACCGCTTCGAGGGCCTCGCCCGCTCCGCCGCCGCCGAGCCGGACCCGGCCCGCGCCGCCGCCCGCTACGACGAGGCCCTCGCGCTGTGGCGCGGCCCGGCGCTGGCGTCCCTGCCCGACCCGGCGGCGGAGGCCGCGCGCTGGGAGGCCGTACGGATGGACGCGCGCCGGGGCCGTCTGGAGGCGGCCCTGGCCCTGGGCGAGGCGGAGCCGGCCCTGCCGGAGCTGGCCGCGCTGTGTGCCCAGCAGCCGTGGGACGAACCCCTGCAGGCCCTGCGCATCCGTGCGCTGCGGGCCGCGGGCCGCCCGGCGGAGGCGCTGGCCGCGTACGAGGAGGTCCGGCGCGACCTCGCCGACCGCCTGGGCACCGACCCGGGACCCGCCCTGCGCGCGCTGCACGCGCAGCTCCTGGCCCCGGCGACCGCAGCGCCGGCCCAGGCCCCGGCCCCGTCCCCGTCCCCGGCTCCCAAGGCGACGGCCCCGTCCCCGCCCCTGGCTACGAAGGCGGCGGCCCCCGCCCCCGCACCGCCCGGGCAGGGCAACCTGCGGGCCCGCCTGACCACGTTCGTCGGCCGCGAGGAGGACATCCGGGTCATCGGTGACGACCTGGCGCGGGCCCGGCTCGTCACCCTGCTCGGCCCCGGCGGAGCCGGCAAGACCCGCCTCTCCCAGGAGGCCGCAGAAGCCCACGCCGCCGCACCACACACCCCCGCACCCCACGCCGCCGCACCCCACGCCCCCGACCGCTGGCCCGACGGGGTGTGGCTCGTCGAGCTGGCCCCCGTCGACGACCCCGAGGACGTCGCCGAGGCGGCGCTCGCCGCGCTCGGCGCACGCGAGACCAAGCTGCGCGGCGCCTCCGCCGAGGAGCTGCGGGCACTGACCGACCGGACCGGCGACGAGCCGCTCGACCGGCTCGCCGAACACTGCGCGCGCCGCCGCCTCCTGCTGCTGCTCGACAACTGCGAGCACGTCATCGGCGCCGCCGCCGAGCTCGCCGAACGCCTCCTCACCCACTGCCCCGGCGTGCAGATCCTGGCCACCAGCCGCGAACCCCTCGGCGTACCGGGGGAGTCGCTGCGCCCGGTGGAGCCACTGCCCGACCCGGTCGCGCTGCGGCTCCTCGCCGACCGCGGGGCCGCCGCCCGCCCCGGGTTCACCGTGGACGACGACCCGGCCGCCGCCGCGGAGATCTGCCGCCGCCTCGACGGACTGCCCCTGGCGATCGAGCTGGCGGCCGCCCGGCTGCGCCTGCTCACCCCGCGCCAGATCGCCGACCGGCTCGACGACCGCTTCCGCCTCCTGACCGGCGGCGCCCGTACCGTCCTGCCCCGCCAGCAGACCCTGCGCGCCGTCGTCGACTGGTCCTGGGACCTGCTCGTCGAACCCGAACGGGCCGTACTGCGCCGGCTGTCCGCCTTCGCGGGCGGCTGCGACCTCGCGGCCGCCGAGGCCGTCTGCGCGCAGGGCCACCCGGAGCCCTGGGACGTCGCCGACGTGCTCGGCTCCCTCGTCGACAAGTCCCTCGTCGTCGCCACCCCGGACCCCGACGGCACCGGCATGCGCTACCGGCTGCTGGAGACCGTCGCCGAGTACGCCGCCGCCCGCCTCGACGAGGCCCCCGGCGACCGCGCCGCCACCGAGCGCCGCCACCTCGTCCACTACCGCGAACTGGCCCGCACCACCGAGCCGTTGCTCCGCGGCCACGGCCAGCGCGCGGCCGCCGACCTGCTCGCCACCGAGTACGAGAACCTGCGTACGGCCCTGCGGCACGCCGTCGCCGCCCGCGACGTGGGCGAAGTGCTGTGCCTGGTCCACTCGCTCGTCTGGTACTGGCAGATGCACGACCTGCGCGTGGAGTCCCGCCACTGGTCCAACGCGGCCGCGGCCCTGGGGCCCGACCCCTTCGCGCCCCCGTTCGTCCCCGCCGAGCCCGTCCACGAGCCGCTCGTCGCCTCGCCCCCGCCCTACAGCGGCGAGCAGCTCACCGAGGCCTGGCGCGGCGTGCAGATGGTCCGGCTGGCCGCCCGCGACCAGAACAGCGACAACTGGAACACCCCGGAGGTCCGGGCCCAGGTCGACGGCATCCTCGCCACCTACCGGCCGGGGCTCCCGCAGACCTGCCGGACCCCCGCCGCGCTCTGGATCTACGCCGTCATGATCGCCGGTGACCCCGGGCTGCTCCAGCGCGTCGTGGACGACACCGTCGACACCGCCCGCGCGCTCGGCTACCGGTGGGAACTCGCCTCGGCCCTCCAGCTCCGCGCCAACATCCTCGCCAACCGCGCAGACTGGGCCGGCGACGCCGCCCGCGACGCGGACGAGAGCCTGGCCGCCTTCCGGGAGATCGGCGACGACTGGGGCTGCGCCGAGGCGCTCTCCGCGCGCGCCGAGGCGCACGAGAAGCGCGGCCGGTACGGCCTTGCCGCCCAGGACTACCGGGCGGCGATCGAGCACGCCGAACGCCTCGGCGCCAAGGCCCAGGTGACGGTGCTGCGGGTGCGGATGGCCGGGACCCTCGCGGAGAGCGGCAGGCCCGAAGAGGCCGAGGAGATCCTCACGGAGATCGTCGGCACGGTGGCCCAGTACGGCAACGAGGCCATGCCCGCCGCCCGGATGTTCCTCGCCGGCATCCTCGGCCGCAGCGGCCGCATCCCCGAGGCCCGCCTCCAGATCAAGGCGCTGCGCGAGGAGTTCGCCTTCGGCGCGTACTCCGTCTTCGACGCCTTCCTGCTCGCCACGCTGGCCTGGCTGGAGAACCGGGACGGCAGGTACGAGGAGGCGCTGGCGCAGATCAAGGAAGCCTCGGCCACCGTCCAGGACCCGCTCACGCTGATGGTCGCCCCGCAGATGCCGGCGCTGCACCTGCTGTCGGCGGCCGTCGCCCGCGCCTCGCTCGGCGGCCCGGAACAGGCGCGGACGGCCGCGCGGCTGACCGGCGCCTACGAGGTCCACCTGCCGCCCGGGCACTTCAAGGTGATCACGGAACGGGAAGACGCCGCCCGGGCGGAAGAACTGGCCCGGACGGCGCTCGGTGATGCCGCGTACGAGGCGGCGTACGCCGAAGGCGGCGGCCTCACCCTGGAGGAGGCCACCGCCCTCATCTGACCCGGCCCCCCGTGCGGGGCCCGTCCCGGGACGCGATCCGGAGCGGACCGTCCCGGATCAGGTCTTCTGGCGGAACTTCCGTACCGCGAGCGGCATGGTGACCGCCGTGATGGCAACGGACCAGGCCAGCGTCATCCACACGGAGTTCCCGACCGGCGTCCCGTTGATCAGGGCGCGGGCCGCGTCGGCCAGGTTCGACAGAGGGTTGTAGTCCGTGAAGTTCTGCAGCCAGCCCGGCATCGTGGACGGCTTGGCGAAGATCGAGCTGCCGAACTGCAGCGGCATCAGGACCAGCATCGCCATGCCCTGGACGGCCTGCGCGGTCTTCATGGTGAGACCGAGCAGGATGAAGATCCACATCAGGGATGCGCCGAAGACGACCGACAGGCCGATGGAGAAGAACAGGTCCAGCACGGAGCCCTGGATCGACAGGCCGAGTATGAAGCCGACACAGAGCAGGATCGCGATGGCGACCAGCATCCGACCGACCTCGACGACGATCTTGGCCAGCAGGACGGACGACCGGGCGATCGGCATGGACCGGAAGCGGTCCATCACGCCCTTCTTGAAGTCGTCGTTGACACCGGTGCCCACCGCCATGGCGATGTTCATGCCCATCATGGCCATGAGGCCCGGAATCAGGTAGCTGACGTACTCGCCCTGGTTCCCCTTGCCGGCGACGGCGCCGCCGAAGACGAACACGAACAGCAGCGTGAAGATGATCGGCATGAACAGGACGTCGAACATCGACTCCGGGTCCTGCTTGATCTGCAGGGTGTTGCGGCGCACCAGCGCACCGATGTGCCGCAGGTTGGCCCGCAGGCCGATCCGGCCCTCGCCGACAGGGTGGACCCCCGCCGCAGGGGCCGCGGTGTCGGGCTTCGTCGTGGTTACGGTGCTCATGCCGCGACCTCCTCGGTCCGCTCGGTGGGGATGGAGTCCTCTGCGGAGGGCTTCTGGCCGGTGATGGACAGGAACACCTCGTCGAGGCTGGGCAGGTAGGTGCCGAGGTCGGCGATCGCGTACCCGCGGGCGGCCAGCAGGCCCACCACGGCGGTCAGCTGCTCGTCGCTCAGGATCGGGACCAGCAGCACGCCCTCGTCCGGCACCGCCTGGCAACCGGCGACCCCGTCCAGCCCGGCCTCCGCCAGGGAGCGGGCCATGCCCGGCAGGTCGCGGGAGTCGGCGGGGCGGATCTTCAGGGTCCGGCCGCCGACCCGGGCCTTCAGCTCGTCGACCTTGCCGCTGGCGATGACCTTGCCGCGGTCGATGACCGTCAGCTCGCTCGCGAGCTGCTCGGCCTCCTCCATGTACTGGGTGGTGAGCAGGACGGTGGCCCCCTCGGCGACCATCCGCTGCACCTCGTCCCACACCTCGTTGCGGGTGCGGGGGTCCAGGCCGGTGGTCGGCTCGTCCAGGTAGA
The DNA here is from genome assembly GCF_042736725.1 of Streptomyces sp. NPDC060028. Lineage (NCBI taxonomy): Bacteria > Bacillati > Actinomycetota > Actinomycetes > Kitasatosporales > Streptomycetaceae > Streptomyces > Streptomyces sp. NPDC060028. The sequence goes on from NZ_JBHWVJ010000054.1 coordinate 43,072, forward strand.
GCACCGCCGGTCGGCCGATCATGGACGCGGCCAGGTCGAGCCGGCGGCGCATGCCGCCGGAGTAGTGCATCGCGGCCTTCTTCGCGGCCTCGGTGAGGGAGAACCGCTCCAGCAGCTCGTCGGCGCGCGACCGGGAGTCCTTGCGGGACAGGTCGAGCAGCCGGCCGATCATGTAGAGGTTCTCCCAGCCGGAGAGCTTCTCGTCGACCGAGGCGTACTGGCCGGTCAGGCCTATGGTGCGGCGCAGCTGCCGCGGCTGGCGGACCACGTCGTACCCGGCGACGGTGGCCGTGCCGGCGTCCGGGATCACCAGGGTGGACAGGCAGCGCACGAGGGTGGTCTTGCCTGCGCCGTTGGGCCCCAGGACCCCGAGGACGGTGCCCTCGCGGACATCGAGGTCCACACCGTCGAGGGCCTTGGTCTCGCCGTAGTGCTTCACCAGCCCCCGTACCTCTACGGCATTGGGGTTCTTGTCGTTTCGCGTCATGTCCACCATGGGACCAGCCGGCACTGACAACCCGCCGACAAACGACCGACAGCCGACCGACAGCCGACCGACAGCCGACCGACAGCCGGCCGACGGGCAGCGGACAGCCCGCCGACCACACGGGTCGGCGGGCTGCCCGAGCCGCTCACCGGATCAGTGGAAGGCGTGCTCTTCCTGCGGGAACGATCCGCCGACCACGTCCTCGGCGAAGGCCTTCGCCGCGTCGCCCATGGTCTTGCGGATGTTCGCGTACTGCTTGACGAAGCGCGGCAGCTTCCCGCTGGTCAGCCCCATCATGTCCGTCCACACCAGCACCTGCGCGTCGCACTGCGAGCCCGCGCCGATGCCGACCGTCGGAATGTGCAGGGACCGGGTGACCTCGGCGGCCAGCTCGGCCGGGACCAGCTCCAGCACCACCGCGAACGCGCCCGCGTCCTGCGCCGCCTTGGCGTCACGCAGCAGCTGGTGCGCGGCCTCGTCGCCGCGGCCCTGCACCCGGTACCCCATGGCGTTCACGGACTGCGGGGTCAGGCCCAGGTGGGACATGACGGGGATGCCGGACTGCACGATCAGCTCGGTCTGGGCCAGCGAGCGCTCGCCGCCCTCCAGCTTGACCGCCCCGACCCCGGCCTCCTTGACGAGGCGGGTGGCGCTGCGCAGCGCCTGGACGGGGCCTTCCTGGTACGAGCCGAACGGCAGGTCGCCGATGATCAGGGCCCGGCTGGTGCCCCGTACGACGGCCGCCGACAGCAGGGTCATCTCGTCCATCGTGACCGGGACGGTGGTCTCGTAGCCGAGGTGACAGTTGCCCATCGAGTCGCCGACGAGCATGACCGGGATGCCGGCCTCGTCGAACACCGACGCGGTCATCGCGTCGTAGGCGGTGAGCATGGGCCACTTCTCGCCGCGCTCCTTGGCGAGGGTGAGGTCGCGGACGGTGATGCGCCGGGTGCCCGAGCCTCCGTACAGGGTGGGGGAGGCTTCGCGGGCAGGCGAAACGGCAGGCGTCATTGCAACTGCTCCTTGTGTCATCTCGAGGCGCCCTCACGGCGTCCCCGGACTCACCCACCATGGTGGCACTCGTCCGGCCCGGGGCGGAAGTGCCGCGAGGACCGGTTCGTCACACTCCTGGCCCGCCCCAGGGAGGCGCGAGGAAATGTGCGCGTTTCGTGACAACCGGAACTGCATCCGCATGGCCGTTCGTCCTCCCGGACGTACGGCCGGGACAAACGGCACGGAAGGCTCCGCTCATCGCCTAGGGTCAAGGGGCGGGAACGGAGCGCGAGCACGGCAGTGAGGGCAGGGCATGGCACAGGCGTACATGACGGAGGCGGGGAACGGCGGCTCGGAACCCGAGCCCTCCGGATCCCCGTTCCGGCGCCGGCTGGCCGAACTGAAGCGCGACCGGGGCATCTGGCGCCGCGGGCTCGTGCTGACGGGCTTCGCCGCGCTGCTCTCGCTCATCATGATCTTCCACGCCGATCTGCCCAACGACGTGGGCAACCTCGGCAGCCTCACCGAGACCTTCCTGCCCTGGCTGGGCCTGGCCGTCCCGGTCCTGCTCGTCGCCGCCGTGATCCGCAAGTCCGCCACCGCGCTGATCGCGATACTGCTGACGGCCGCCGTCTGGGTGAACCTCTTCGGCGGCCTGGTCACCGACAAGTCCGGCTCCGGCGGCAACCTCACGGTCGCCACGCACAACGTCGACGCCGACAACACCGACCCGCGCGGCACCGCCGAATCGATCGGCAGGTCCGGCGCCGACATCCTGGCCCTGACCGAGCTCAAGGGCGACGCCGTCCCCGTCTACGAGAAGGCCCTGGCGGGCACGTACAAGTACCACTCGGTCGAGGGCACGGTCGGCCTGTGGAGCAAGTTCCCGCTGACCGCCAGCCAGCCCGTCGACATCCGGATGGGCTGGACCCGGGCCATGCGCGCCACCGTCGCCACCCCGCACGGCCAGGTCGCCACCTTCGTGGCCCACCTGCCCTCGGTACGGGTCAAGCTGAACGCCGGCTTCACCGCCAACCAGCGCGACAACAGTGCCGACGCGCTGGGCGCCGCGCTGGCCGCCGAACCGCTGAAGAAGGTTCTGCTGCTCGGCGATCTCAACGGAACCATGAACGACCGCGCCCTGTCCGAGGTCACCTCGCAGATGCGCTCGACCCAGGGCGCGGCGGGCGACGGGTTCGGCTTCAGCTGGCCCGCGCAGTTCCCGATGGCCCGCATCGACCAGATCATGGTCCGCGGCATCAAGCCGGAAGCCTCCTGGACCCTGCCCCGCACGGGCAGCGACCACCTCCCGGTCGCCGCCCGCCTCACCCTCAAGCCGTAGGCACGGGCGTCACGCCTGCTCGCGCCAGCCGTTCGTGATCGGCAGGCGGCGGTCCTTGCCGAAACCCTTCGCGGAGATCTTCGTGCCCGGCGGGTACTGGCGGCGCTTGTACTCCGCCGTGTCCACCATGCGCAGGGTCTTGGCGACCAGCTCGGGGTCGAAGCCGGCCGCGACGATCGACTCCAGCCCCTGGTCGCGGTCCACGTACATCGCCAGGATCGCGTCCAGGACGGGGTAGTCCGGCAGCGAGTCCGTGTCCACCTGGCCCGGGCGCAGTTCGGCGCTCGGGGGCTTGACGATCGAGTTCTCGGGGATCGGCGGGGTTTCGCCGCGCTCGGCCGCCGCACGGTTGCGGTACTCGGCCAGGCGGAAGACGTCCGACTTGTAGACGTCCTTGATCGGTCCGTACGCACCCACGGAGTCGCCGTACAGCGTGGAGTAGCCGACGGCCAGCTCCGACTTGTTGCCCGGGGCCAGCACGATGTGGCCCTCCTGGTTGGACAGCGCCATCAGCATGGTGCCGCGCAGCCGGGACTGGAGGTTCTCCTCGGCCAGACCGGTCAGGCCCAGCGAGCCCATGTACGCGTCGAACATCGGCTCGACCGGGACGGTCCGGAAGTTCAGGCCGGTCCGCTCGGCCAGGTCGGCCGCATCGCCCTTGGAGTGGTCCGAGGAGTACTTCGAGGGCATCGAGACGCCGTACACGTTCTGCGCGCCGATCGCGTCGCAGGCGATGGCGGCGACGAGCGCGGAGTCGATGCCGCCGGAGAGCCCGATCAGGACCGAGCGGAACCCGTTCTTGCGGACGTACGCGCGCAGCCCCACGACCAGCGCGTCATAGACCTCCTCGTCGTCGTCGAGGCGGTCGGCGTAGCCGCCGGTCACGACCGGCTCGTACGGCTCCACCGGCTCCTCGGAGAGGATCACCCGGTCGATGCGCAGCCCGTCGTCGACGGTGCCCTCGGGGGCGTCGGCTCGGGCGGCCGGCAGGTCCAGGTCCACGAGGACGCAGCCCTCGGAGAACTGCGGGGCGCGCGCGACGACCGCGCCGGAGCCGTCGACCACGATCGAGTCGCCGTCGAAGACCAGCTCGTCCTGGCCGCCGATCATCGCCAGGTAGGCGAGGGTGCAGCCGGCCTCCCGGGCGCGCTTTTGGACCAGTTCCAGGCGCAGGTCGTCCTTGTTGCGCTCGTACGGGGAGGCGTTGATCGAGATGAGCAGCCCGGCCCCGGCGGAGCGCGTGGCGGGGACCCGGCCGCCCTCCTGCCAGAGGTCCTCGCAGATGGCCAGGGCCACGTCCACGCCGCGCACCCGGATGACCGGCTGGGTGTTGCCGGGCACGAAGTAGCGGAACTCGTCGAACACGCCGTAGTTGGGGAGGTGGTGCTTGGCGAAGCGCAGCACGACCTCGCCGCGGTGCAGCACGGCGGCCGCGTTCTCCGGGGAGCCGGCCGGGCGGCCGAGTCGCGGCGCGGCCTTCTCGGTGCGGTCGAGGTAGCCGACGACGACCGGCAGCTCGCCGAACCCCTCGGCCGCCAGCCGCCGCGCGAGCTCGCGCAGCGCGGAACGGGAGGCGTCGACGAAGGAGCCGCGCAGGGCGAGGTCCTCGACGGGGTACCCGGTCAGCATCATCTCCGGGAACGCCACCAGGTGGGCGCCCTGCTCGGCGGAGTGCCGGGTCCAGTGGACGACCGAGTCGGCGTTCGCGGCGATGTTGCCGACGTGCGAGTCGATCTGATTCAGCGCGAGGCGAAGTTGAGGCACGGGCCCAGTCTAATCGTCTTTCTGACGCGATGTCCTGGACCCAGCCTTTTCGGTGCGGCAGTTCGGGGTGCTTCGGGGTCAGTCGATCGCGCCCCTGTACTTCACGGCGGGCAGCAGGCCGCCGGGAGTGATGTCCGCGGTGACCTCCTCGGTGCCCTCGGGGACCTCGAAGGCGACGACCCCGCCGGCCGATGCGCCCGGCAGGATGTCGCCCCGGATCATCTTCGGCACGCTGCCGTCGAAGACCGGCTTGGCGGTCATGCCGTCGGCGGCGCGGAGGTTGGGCAGGGCGTAGATGACGTTGATGGTCTGGGGCGAGTCGTTGGTGATCGTGACGGTCGTCTGCACCGCGTTGCCGACCTTCGCGTACTGGTTCTTCGTGACGTACTTCTCCGGCTTCGACAGGCTCACCTTGACGCCGTTCGGGTACGTGAACGTCTCGCCGAAGGGCAGGGCGGTGGTCAGGCCGGGCACCTGGGAGGGCGACGGGGACGGCCTCGGAGCCGGCTCGGTGGTGGGCAGCCCGGGGTGGTCCTCGTACTCGTCGATGCTCTGCCGGTACTCGCGGTCGAGGCGCCGGTCGATCCGGTCGAAGACGGCGCCCGTGAGGAAGTAGCCGCCGACCGATGCGCCGAGTCCGAGGACGGCGAGGCCGGTGCCGACGACGGCCATCGTGCCGCGCGGGGCGCCGGAGCGGGAGCGGACGACGGCTCCGATGCCGACCCCGATGCCGATGACGGCCAGGAGGCCGCCGAACCAGAAGACGACGGGGACCGGGCCGATGACCAGGCCCAGGAGCCCGAGCACGAGCGCGGCGACGGCCAGGCCGTTGGTGTTCTGCGGCGCCGGGTACCCGAACGGCGCCCCGCCCCAGCCGGGCCCGGGCGGGGCCGGAGGCCAGGCCCCGCCGGGGGCGGCGGGGGTCGCGTACGGGTCGGCCGGGGGAGCGGGGGCCACGGGGGCGAACGGGGCCGGAGCCGGGGCGGGCACGGGCTCCTCCGCGGTGGCGGTGGTCGGGGGCTCGGCGGCCGGTGCCGGTGCCGGTGCCGGTTCCGGTGCCGGTGCGGGCTCGGCCGCCCGGGCCGTCGGCTTTTCGAGCGAGGGGGAGTCCTCCGGGGCCGGTATGGACGGTGCCTCGGGGGCGGGGGTGCCCGCAGGGTCCGCCGGTGGTCCGGGCGGGCTGCTGGGCGGGTTCGGCGGGGTGCTCATACCGGGCGGAGTCCTCGTGTGTCAGGTGGTGCGGACGCGTGATGATCACCACCCTGCCATGTCGCGGCGCGTGCCTGCCCGCGGATTCCGGGCCGG
>NZ_JBHWVJ010000055.1:0-48390 GCF_042736725.1 Streptomyces sp. NPDC060028
GCCGCCGGTGTCGGGCGCGGTGCCGGGCGGCGGCGGGCGCGAGCGCGGCGGCGCTGATGGGGTTGCGCCCCGGGCCCCGGGCCTTAAACGCCGGCGGGGCTGGGGGGCGGCGGGGTCAGGAGGCCACGCGGGCGTCGTGTGTTATCTCGACGTCGCCCGTGTCTGCGAAGGTCAGGCGGCAGGTGTCCGCGCGGTACGTGGCCACCGAGACGGCGGCCGTGCCCGCGGCCGTGAAGTAGCGGGTGGTGACGAGGAGCACCGGGGCGCCGGGCAGGCGGTCCAGCTCCTTGGCGTCGTCCGCGCGGGCCGAGCCGAGCTCGACCGAGCGGTCCTGCCCGTCGAGGACGAGCCGCTGCAGCTCCCGCAGGACGGCGCGGGCGCGCGCGGGTCCCGCCAAGGCGTCGATGGCGGAGAGCCCGGAGACGGAGGCGGCCGGTACGTACAGCAGCTCGGCGGCGACGGGCTGACCCTGCGTCACGCGGGTCCGGCGAACGGTGTGCACGGGCTGGTCGGCAGCGGTGCCGAGGAGCCCCCGGACGGCGGCCGCGGAGGGCACGGCCTCCGTCGCGTCCACGGCCTCCCAGCCGTCGGTGCCCTCGCCGGGCCAGCCGTGCTGCGCGCTGCCGACGGCCACGCCCACCCGCGGCGGGGCGACGGTCGTGCCCACGCCGCGCCGGCGCTGCAGACGGCCCTCGAGCTCCAGCTGCTCCAGCGCTTGGCGCAGGGTCGCGCGGGCGACACCGAAGCGGGCGGCGAGCTCACGCTCGTTCGGCAGCACCTCGCCGACGGCGAAATCCTGGTCGAGCGCCTCGCTGAGGACGGTCTTGAGGTGCCAGTACTTCGGCTCCGGCACCGATTCGAGCTGCGTGGTCCCCACCCTGACTCCTCCTGCAATCGCCGCAATCGCCGTGTTCCAGCGGCAGTTCCGCGCCTTTGTTTATTAAAGGTTCCTGCACTATCCCTCGTGACGATAGGACTACGCACCCCCTTGGTCAAGACCAATGCTCATCCCTTTGCCGGGCAGATCGGGCATATGTATCGAGCCGTTCACGGGATGTTCGCGATCTCCCCCAAGGCGTCCCGCATGCTTGGCACCGGGGGCTACCGGGCAGTAGCCAGGCAGCAGGGCTACTGACACCCTGTCTCGCAAGACACCCACCGCCGCCCCACCGACGAGGAGCAGCATGACCGCCACGGTCTCCTTCACGATCGATTCGCCGCTCGGCCCCCGCACCGCCACCGCCGCGTACGAGCGCAAGGGCGCGGGCGAACCGCTCCTCCTGCTGCACGGGATCGGCCATCACCTCCAGGCCTGGCACCCGGTGACCGACATCCTGGCCGCCGAGCACGACGTGATCGCCGTCGACCTGCCGGGCTTCGGCGTCTCGCAGCCGCTGCCGCACGGGGTCCCGTACGGTCTCGGCACCGTCGCGCCGGCCCTCGGCGCGCTCTGCGCGGCGCTCGGCGTCGAGCGCCCGCACGTCGCGGGCAACTCCCTCGGCGGGCTGCTGGCGCTCGAGATGGGCCGGAGCAACCTCGTCCGCTCGGTGACCGCCCTCTCCCCCGCCGGGTTCTGGACCGAGGGCGAGCGCCGCTACGCCTTCACCGCCCTGCGCGCGATGCGCGCCGGGTCCCGGGCGCTGCCCCGCCCCGCCCTGGAACGGCTCTCGCGCAGCGCCGCCGGCCGGGTCGCGCTCACCGGCACCATCTACGCCCGCCCGGGCCGCCGCTCCGCCGAGGCCGTGGTCGCCGAAACGCTCGCCCTGCGCGACGCCACCGGCTTCGAGGAGACCCTGGCGGCAGGCGGCTCCGTACGGTTCACCGACGACGTGCCCGGGCTGCCGGTGACCATCGCCTGGGGCGCCCGCGACCGGCTCCTCCTGCCCCGCCAGGGCGTCCGGGCCAAGCACGTGATCCCCGGCGCCCGCCTGGTGCGGCTCCCGGGGTGCGGTCACGTGCCGATGAACGACGACCCGGCGCTGGTCTCCCGCGTCATCCTGGACACGACCCGGCAGCGCAACTCATCGGGTGCGGCCGCGCTCTGACGCCGTCTCACCACCCCTCCACTCGCGTCCGCTCTCGTTCATCCGCGGTTCGCGTGGCCGACGCGGGCGGGCCGGTGTGCGGCGGCACACTGGTCCGGCCCGTCCCCGCCGGCCCCTGGAGACGCACCGATGCCCCCGCTGCCGCACACCCGACGCTCCCTGCTCGGCGGTTCCCTCGCCGTTCCGGTCGGCCTCGCCCTGTCCAGTGCCTTCGCCGCACCCGCGCTGGCCGCCCCCGCGCCGGCCGCACCCGGTCAAGCGCACGTCCCCGTCCCCGCCTTCACCCGCTCCGGCCGCCCCGGCGCACCCTGGGGCGTGCAGTCCGGCGAGATCACCGCCCACTCCGCCACCGTCTGGACCCGCTCCGACCGGCCCGCGCGGATGTACGTGGACACCTCCCCGAGCGAGTCGTTCCGCTACGGCGTGCGCCACCACCGCGGCCCGCTGCTCGGTCCCGCCACCGACTTCACGGGCACCACCACGCTGCGCGAACTCCCGCCCGGCCGTCAGATCCACTACCGGGTGGTCCTGTGCGACCCCGACGACCCGCGCCGCACCGGCGAGCCGGTGCACGGCACCTTCCGCACCACCCCCGTCTCCCGCTCCCGCGACGTGCGCTTCCTGTGGTCCGGGGACCTGGCCGGCCAGGGCTGGGGCATCAACCCCGACCTCGGGGGCTACCGCGTCTTCGAGGAGATGCGGCTGCGCGACCCCGACTTCTTCCTCTTCAGCGGGGACACCATCTACGCCGACGGGCCGATCCAGGCCTCCGTGCCCCTGCGCGACGGCAGCACCTGGCACAACGTGACCACCGAGGAGAAGTCGAAGGTCGCCGAGACCCTCGCCGAGTTCCGCGGGAACTTCCGCTACAACCTGCTCGACCGCAATCTGCGCGGATTCAACGCCCAGGTGCCCGTCCTCGCCCAGTGGGACGACCACGAGGTGCGCAACAACTGGTACCCGGGCCAGGTGATCGACGACCCCCGCTACACCGTGCGGGACGTGGACACACTGGCCGCCCGGGCCCGTCAGGCCTTCGGCGAGTACTTCCCCGTCACCGACCTGCGCGGCGGCCGCACCGAGGGCCGGATGTACCGCGTGATGCGGTACGGGCCGCTGCTCGACGTGTTCGTGCTCGACATGCGCACCTACCGCGACGCCAACTCCCCCGGCCGCCAGACCGAGGACCCCATCGGCATCCTCGGCCCCGAGCAACTGGCCTGGATCAAGCGCGAGCTGTCCCGCTCCCGCGCCACCTGGAAGGTCATCGCCGCCGACATGCCGCTCGGCATCGTCGTCGCCGACGGGGCCACGGACTTCGAGGCCGTCGCCCAGGGCGAGCCCGGCGCCCCGCTGGGCCGTGAGCTCCAGATCGCCGAGCTGCTGCGCCACATCAAGCACCAGCGCATCACCGGCACCCTGTGGCTCACCGCCGACGTCCACTACACGGCCGCCAACCACTACGTGCCCGAGCGCGCCGCGTTCCGCGACTTCGCTCCCTTCTGGGAGTTCGTCTCGGGCCCCGTCGGCGCGGGCGCCTTCCCCGCCGGGAAGCTCGACGCCACTTTCGGCCCGGAGACCGCGTACGTCCAGTCCGCGCCGCTCGCCAACATGTCGCCGTCGGAGAACCCTCCGTACTACGGCGAGGTCGAGATCGACGGGGGCAGTGGAGAGCTCACCGTCCGGCTGCGGCGCCAGGGAGACGGCGTACTCTTCACGCGCTCGCTGCAGCCGGGCCGCGTGGGCCAGTAGGGAAATCAGGCCGAAAACAGGGTGAATCGGCCAGATGGATACTTAACCAGTCGGTCACAGACCGTTCGTGATCACGCAACACCCCTGGGTCACAGTGGTCTGCATGACTGACCGCCTTCATGCCTCCGCCCATCGCCCCCAGCGCTCTCAGCGCTCCGGGCAGCCCCACCGCAACCACCGTCACCACTGGCGCCGCGACGTCGTCGAACTGGCCGCCCTGTTCTGCGCCGTCGCGGTCGCCGACGGCATCGCCAATCTCGTCGTGCACGGTCCGAGCGGCCCGATCCTGCTGGTCGTCTCGGCCGTCGCGCTGCTCGTGACGGCGGCGTTCCACACCTGGTGGGCCCGCCGCCACAGCCATGCGCCGCCGCCGCTGAGCACAGCCCCCTCCGATACGGGCACGCCGACGGCTCCCGCCCCGACCGGAACCCCGGCCGGGTCCCCGTCGGCGACCGCGGCCACCAGCGCCCTGTGGCGGATGCGCACGACCGTACGGGACGAGCCCGGCAGCCTCGCCGCGATCTGCACCGCTCTCGCCCGGGGCGGCGTGGACATCCTGACCCTCCAGACGCACCCGCTCCCCGAGGGCGGCACGGTGGACGAGTTCCTGCTGCGCGCCCCGCAGCAGCTGCCCTCCGCCGAGCTCAGCCGGGCCATCGCCGGTGCCGGCGGGCACAGCACCTGGATCGAGCGCGCCGACGCCCACGACCTCGTCGACACCCCGACCCGCGTCCTCGGCCTGGCCACGCGCACCGCGCTCGACGCCGCCGAGCTCCCGCTCGCGCTGCGCCAGCTGCTCGGCCGCTGCACCATCCACTCGATCCCGGCGACCACGCTCTCCGGCCGCCCCAACTCCGGCGCGGACGCCCCCGTCGAGGGCGTCCTGGAAGCCACCGTCATGCGGCTGCGCGACCCTTCGGGCGGCGCGATCACCGTCGAGCGGCCCTACCTGCCCTTCACCCCGACCGAGTTCGCCCGCGCTCGCGCCCTCGTGGAACTCGACGCCCGTCTCGGCCCCCGCGTACCGCGCAGCCAGGACGTGCTGACCCTGCCCGAGGGCAACGAGATCACCATCCGCCGGGCCGACGGATCCGACCAGGCGGCGGCCCGCGCGATGCACGACCGCTGCTCCGACCGCACGCTGTCGCTGCGCTACCACGGCCCGGTCCTCGACGCCGACCGCTACCTCGGCCACCTGCTGAGCCCCCGCTTCGGCCGCACGCTGGCGGCCACGACGGCCTCCGGCAAGCTCGTCGCCCTCGGCCACCTGCTGTGGGACGGGGACGAGACCGAGGTCGCGCTGCTGATCGAGGACGACTGGCAGCGCCGGGGCATCGGCACCGAGCTGCTCGGCCGCCTGCTCTCGATGGCCGTCGAGGCCGGGTGCGACAGTGTGTACGCCGTCACCCAGGCCTCGAACACCGGCATGGTCGCCGCCATGCGCGGTCTCGGCCTGCCCCTCGACTACCAGATCGAGGAGGGCACCCTGGTGATCACGGCCCGGCTGGACGCGACCCCGGTCAGCTCGCGGCTGCCGTACGAGCTTCCTCGTGAGCTCCCTCGCGAGCAGCCCCGCAACCACCAGCGCTGAGCGCCTGGTCCAAGTCGGCCCACAGGTCGTCCACGTCCTCCAGCCCGACCGACATCCGCAGCAGCCGGTCGCTCACGCCCGAGGCGTGGCGGTCGCCCTCGGCCACGATCCGGTGGCTGATGGAGGCCGGGTGCTGGATGAGGGTGTCCACGCTGCCCAGGCTGACCGCCGGGGTGATCAGCCGGACCGCGGCGATCACCTCGTGCGGATCGCCGGCGGTCTCGAAGGCGACCATGGCCCCGCCGATCCGCGGGTAGTGCACGCGCAGCACCCGCGGGTCGGCGGCGAGGCGCCCGGCCAGTTCGGCGGCGCTCGCGGAGGCCGCCCGTACCCGGACCGGGAGCGTCGAGAGGCCTCGTAGCAGCAGGTACGCGGCGAGCGGATGCAGCACACCGCCGGTCGCGAAGCGGACCTGGCGCAGCTTGCGGGCGAAGTCCTCGTCGCAGGCCACGACCCCGCCGAGCACGTCGCCGTGGCCGCCGAGGTACTTGGTGGCGCTGTGCAGCACCAGCCGGGCACCGCTCTCCACGGGCCGCTGCAGGACCGGCGTCGCGAAGGTGTTGTCGACCAGCAGCGGCACCTCCCCGCAGGCGTACGCGGCGGCCCGCAGGTCGATCTCCGCGAGGGTCGGGTTGGCGGGCGACTCGATCATGACCAGTCCGGTGTCCGGCCGGATGGCGTCCGCGATGCCCGCGGGATCCACCCAGGTCACCTCGGTGCCCAGCAGCCCGCTGCCGAGGAGGTGGTCGCTGCACCCGTACAGGGGCCGTACGGCGACCACGTGCCGCAGGCCCATGGCGCCGCGGACCAGCAGGGTGGCGGTCAGCGCGGCCATCCCGCTCGCGAAGGCGACGGCGCTCTCGGTGCCTTCGAGACGGGCCAGGGCGGTCTCGAACCGGGCAGTGGTGGGATTGTCCAGCCGGGAGTAGACCGGCGGCCCCTCCGGGCGGGCTCCGGTGGTGGCGAACTCGTCGATACGAGCGGCCTCCGCCCGGCTGTCGTACGACGGGTAGGTCGTCGACAGGTCGAGCGGAGGCGCGTGCAGTCCGAGCCGCGCGAGATCCTCGCGTCCGGCGTGCACTGCTTCGGTGGCCAGCGACCGTCGTGCGGTCTGGGCGTTCGTCTCCATGGCCGGTACTTTGCGGGCCGGTCCGGTTGTGAGGGGAAAATGCCGTGCTACGTTCGGCCAATGTCCGAATCCGTCCATCTGGATCCGGTCGATCTGCAGATTCTGCGGCTTCTGCAGAACGACGCCCGGACCACGTACCGCGATCTGGCCGCCGAGGTCGGGATCGCCGCCTCCACCTGCCTGGACCGGGTCGCGCGCATGCGCCGCTCCGGGATCATCCTGGGCAACCGGCTCCAGCTGGATCCGGCCAAGCTCGGCCGCGGGCTGGAGGCGCTGCTCCTCGTGCAGGTGCGCCCGCACCGCCGGGAGCTGATCGGGCCGTTCGTCGACCGGGTCCGCTCGCTGCCCGCCTCGCGGGCGGTCTTCCACCTCACCGGGCCGGACGACTACCTCGTGCACGTCGCCGTCTCCGATCCCGCCGAACTCCAGCGGCTGGTCCTCGACGAGTTCACCTCGCGGCGCGAAGTCGCCCGTGTCGAAACCAGATTGATCTTCCAGGAGTGGGACTGCGGCCCCCTGCTCCCGCCCACGTCAGCAGGTTGACGCCAAACGCTGATGACGCGGACCCGTCCCCCGTACGAAGATGACCGCATGTCACAGACCCACCACAGCGACAGCACCGAAGCCACGCGCCTGCCCCGCCAGGTCGCGGACGCCTACGTCGACGACCTCATCACCCTCGACCCGATCACGGGCACCTATCTCGGTGTCGCGGCGAGCTCGGGCAGGCTCCCGGACTACTCCCCGGCCGGCCGCGCCGCGATCGCCGAGCTGAACCGCACCACCCTCGCCCGCCTCGACGCCGCCGAGCGCCTGCCGGGCGCGGACAGCGACGTCGAGCGCCGCTGCGGCCGCCTGCTGCGCGAGCGCCTCAACGCGGAACTCGCCGTCATCGAGGCCGACGAGGACCTGCGCGCGGTCAGCAACATCCACTCCCCCGTGCACTCGGTCCGTGAGGTCTTCACCCTGACCCCGGCCGACACCGACGAGGAGTGGGCCGCCATCGCCGAGCGGCTGCGCGCCGTGCCGGCCGCCCTCACCGGATACCGCGAGAGCCTGCGTCTGGGCCTGGACCGCGGCCTGTACGGCGGCCCGCGCCCCACCGCCACCATGATCGAGCAGCTCACCGCCTGGACCGGCCGGGACGCCGACGGAAGCGACGGGACCGCCTTCTTCGAGGACTTCGCCTCCCGCGGCCCCGACTCCCTGCGCGCGGAGCTCGACGCCGCCGCCGCCGGCGCCACCGCCGCGGTGGCCGAGCTGCGCGACTGGATGACCGAGGTCTACGCCCCGGCCGTCCAGGGGCAGCCCGACCCGGTGGGCCGCGAGCGCTACGCCCGCTGGTCGCGCTACTTCAACGGCACGGACCTGGACCTGGACGAGGCGTACGCCTACGGCTGGGCGGAATACCACCGGCTGCTCGCCGAGATGAAGACCGAGGCGGCCAAGATCCTGCCGGGCGCCGGCCCCTGGGAGGCGCTGGGGCACCTGGACGAGCACGGCACCCACATCGAGGGCGTCGACGAGGTCCAGGCCTGGCTGCAGGGCATCATGGACGAGGCCATCGAGAACCTCGACGGCACGCACTTCGAGCTCGCCGAGCGGGTGAAGCGGGTGGAGTCCCGGATCGCCCCTCCGGGCGGCGCCGCGGCCCCGTACTACACCAACCCCTCCGAGGACTTCTCCCGTCCGGGGCGCACCTGGCTGCCGACCATGGGCCAGACCCGCTTCCCGGTATACGACCTGGTCTCCACCTGGTACCACGAGGGCGTTCCGGGCCACCACCTCCAGCTCGCGCAGTGGACGCACGTCGCGGACCAGCTCTCCCGCTACCAGGCGAGCGTGGGCCTCGTCAGCGCCAACGCCGAGGGCTGGGCGCTGTACGCCGAGCGGCTGATGGACGAACTGGGCTACCTCAAGGACGCCGAGCAGCGGCTGGGCTACCTGGACTGCCAGATGATGCGCGCCACGCGGGTCATCGTGGACATCGGCATGCACCTGGATCTCCGGATCCCGGCGGACTCGCCCTTCCACCCGGGCGAGAAGTGGACGGTGGACCTGGCGCAGGAGTTCTTCGGCCTGCACAGCGGCCGCCCCGCGGACTTCATCGAGAGCGAGCTGACCCGCTACCTGTCGATGCCGGGCCAGGCGATCGGCTACAAGCTCGGCGAGCGCGCGTGGCTGCTGGGCCGGGACAACGCGCGCGCCGCGCACGGCGAGTCCTTCGACCTCAAGGCGTGGCACATGGCGGCGCTGTCCCAGGGTTCGCTGGGGCTGGACGACCTGGTGGACGAGCTGTCGAAGCTCTGAGTCCGGTCCGGGCCCCGAGCCCGGGTGCACGCCACGGCGGGCCGCCCGTTCCCCGAGGGGAGCGGGCGGCCCGTTCGGGCGGGCGGCGGTTCAGCAGCCGCAGTCGTCGGAGTCGGTGGGCGCGGTCAGCGGGTCGGCCTCGGTCCGCTGCCGGCTGCCCTCCCAGGTCGCGACCTCGAAGCCCTCGCGGATCCAGTACTCGATGCCGCCGAGCATCTCCTTGACCTGGAAGCCGAGCCGGGCCAGGGCCAGGGCGGAGCGGGCGCCTCCGTTGCAGCCCGGCCCCCAGCAGTACGTCACCACGGGTACGTCCCTGTCGAGGAGCCGCTCGGCCTGCTCGGGGATGAGGGCGGTGGGCAGGTGGATCGCGCCGGGCACGTGCGCCTGGTCCCAGGACGGGGTGGAGCGGGAGTCGATCAGCTGGAAGCCGAGCTCCACGCCTTGCTCGCGGTGGGCCTTGAAGGCGGCGGCGACATCCGAGACGTCCGCGTGGAAGGCGAGGCCGGCCGCGAAGTAGGCGGCTGCCGCGGCGGGTGCGGCCGGGGGGACCCGGAGCACGGGGTTGGCGGAGATGGCGGGGGCGGAGCCCGCTTCGGTGGTCTGCGGCCGTGTCGTCGTCATGACTGGAAATCTACGAAGTGTTGATCATCTCGGGAAGTGGATTTCCCCGGCCTTTCCCTTGTTCATCCGGGGAATCCCCTGCTAGACCTGCGGCATGACCGGTTATTCCCCTGACGCCACCGACTGGCGGATCCTGGCGGCCCTCCAGCAGGACGGCCGCGCCAGTTTCACCGAGCTCGCGCGCGCCGTGTCCATGTCCGCCAGCGCCGTCACCGAGCGGGTCCGCCGGCTGGAGGAGGTCGGCATCATCACCGGCTACACGGCCGTGGTCGACCACGAGAAGCTGGGCAAGGCCATCCTCGCGCTGGTGCGGCTGCGCTATCCGCACGGCAACTACAAGCCGTTCCACGATTTCCTGGAGGCCACCTCCGAGATCCTGGAGGCCCATCACGTCACGGGGGACGACTGCTTCGTGCTCAAGGTCGCCGCCCGCTCGATGGCACACCTGGAAGAGGTCACCGGCCGGATCTCCGGCCTCGGCCCGGTGACCACCAGCATCGTGTACTCCTCCCCGCTGTCCCGGCGACCGCTCAGTCCGTGACCCCCGCGGCGCGATGGCGCACCACCGAGCCGCCGCGCTGCTTGACGATCTCCAACTGGGCCTGGACGCGGGTGCGCAGGTCGGCGACGTGGCTCACGATGCCGACGCTGCGGTCCCGTTCGCGCAGCGAGTCCAGTACGTCGAGCACCTCGTCCAGCGCCTGGTCGTCGAGGCTGCCGAACCCCTCGTCGATGAAGAGCGTGTCCAGCCGCATGCCGCCCGCCTCGTCGGTGACGACGTCGGCCAGGCCCAGCGCGAGCGCGAGAGAGGCGAAGAAGGTCTCGCCGCCCGAGAGGGTGGCGGTGTCCCGCTCGCTGCCGGTCCAGGCGTCCACCACGTGCAGCCCGAGCCCGGAGCGGCCGCGTCCGCTCGCCTTGGCGTCGGAGTGGACCAGGGTGTAGCGGCCGCCGGACATGCGCAGCAGCCGGACCGTCGCCGCGGCCGCGACCTGCTCCAGGCGGGCCGCCAGGACGTACGCCTCCAGCCGCATCTTGCGCTCGTTGTCGGCGGAGGTGCCCGCGGTGAGTCCGGCCAGCCGGGCCACCCGCTCGTACGCCTCGCGCAGCGGGCCCAGGGCGCGCAGCTCCTGCTCGGCCTGGCGGGAGAGCCGGTCGAGTTCGGCGCAGCGGACCCGGGCGGCGTCCACGGCGGAGCCGGCGGTACGCAGCTTCGCCGCGGCCTGCTGCGCGTACGCCTCGGCGGCGTCCGGCTCGGCGGGCGGCAAGGCCGCGGCGACGGCCGTGTCGCTCTCGCCGAGCCGGTCGGCCAGCATGGCCTCCTCGGCCTGCCAGGCGTCCAGCCGGTGCTGGAGGGCGGTGCGTTCGTACTCCGGGAGCACCGCGTCGGCCGCGGCGTCGGTGGTGTCGAAGCCCGCCCGGAAGGCGGCGTCGGCCAACTGGTCGTCGGCCTCCTTGAGCCGGGCGGCGGTGGTCTCGGCGCGGCGCAGCGCGGTGGCGGCCGAGGTGACCATCCGGACCCGGTCCTCCAGGGTCCGGGCGCGGGCGGCGACACTGGGCTCGTCCCCGCGCACCAGGGCCAGCTCCGCCTCCAGCGAGGCCTGTTCGCGGTCCAGGGCCTCGCGCTGGGAGGCCCGGGCGGCGGCCCGGCGCTCGGCGCCCTGCCAGTCGGAGCTGCGCGCGGCGTGCTCCCGCTCGGCGCGGGCGAGCTGCTCGCGGGCGGCGTGCAGTCCCGCGGCCGCGGCGTGGGCGGCGGCGTGCCGGGAACTCAGCTCCGAGGTCAGGGCGAGGAGTTCCCCGGTGGTGGCGTCCCCGGCGGCGGCCGCGGCCTCGGCGCGGGCCTGGCGCACCGCGGCCAGCTCGCCCTCGACGGTGGCCCGGCGCTCCTCGGCCTGCTCGTAGCGGGCGTGCGCCGCGTCCTCGGCGGCCCGGTCCACGTGTCCGGGGGCCGGCCGGGCCGGAGCGGGGTGCTGCGCGGACCCGCAGACCGTGCACGGCTCCCCCGCCACCAGCGCTTCGGCGAGTTCGGCGGCGATCCCGCGCAGCCGGGCCTCCTTCAGCTCCAGCCAGCGCTCCCGGGCGGCGGTCGACTCCTCGCGTACGGAGAGCAGTTCGCCCGAGGTGCGCTCCGCGGCGGCGTCCAGCTCGTCGCGCCGCCGGGCGGCGGTCAGGTGCAGCCGGGCGGGCTCCAGCTTGCCGGCGAGCTGCTCGGCCAGGGTGGCGGCCTGCTGGGCGGCGTCCACCCGCTCCGCAAGCGCGGCGCGGGTGGCCTCCCAGCGGCCGAGCCACTCGGCGGACTCCTGGTGCTGCTCCTCGGCGGCGCGGACCTCCCGCTCCAGGGTGGCCCGCTCGCGGCCGATCTCGGCGCTGCGCTGCTCGGCCCGGTGGGCGGCGCCCAGGGCTCCGAGGTCCTCGCGCAGCCGCTGCTCCACGGCAGCCAGGTGCTCGGTACCCGCCTCGGCGAGCGCCGGCGGGAGCTGCGCCCGGGCGAGCGTCTCCGCGTGCGCGGCGGCCATGTGCCCGGCGGCCGCGGCTCCGCGCAGCTCCAGGGCAGGGGCCACCAGGGCGCCGCGCCGGGCCCGGTCGAGCAGGCCGCGCACCCGTTCCCGCTCGGGGCCCGCCTCGGCGAGCAGCGCGGAGCGGCGGGCCGTCTCCGCGCGGCGGCGCTGCAACCGGTCCAGCTCCCGCGCCTCCTCGGCGGCCCGCCGGGCGGCGGCGTACCGTCCCTCGACGGCGGCCAGCGCGTACTCCGCGACGGCCAGCCGCTCCCGGGCGGCGCAGCGGGCGACGGCCGCCCAGGCGCGGACCGCGTCGGCAAGCCCGGGGTCGCCCGGCTGGTGGCGGGGCAGCGGCCAGGCCCGCAGATCGGCGCTGTCCCCGGCGGCCTGGGCGAGCCGCTGGGCGGTGGAGAGCACCTTCTCGTCGCCGGCGCGGACCTTGGCCTCGGCGGCGCGGCGGCGCTCGCCGAGCAGGGTCTCGACGGCGGCGAAGCGCCGGGTGTCGAACAGCCGGCCCAGCAGCCGGCCGCGCGCCACCTCGTCGGCCCGCAGGAAGCGCGCGAACTCCCCCTGGGGCAGGAGCACGACCTGGCAGAACTGCTCGCGGCTCATGCCGAGCAGCTGCTCGATCTCCTCACCGATCTCCTGGTGGGAACGGCTGAGCGCGAGCCAGCGTTCCCCGTCGTACTCCCGCAGCCGGCTCTGCGCCTTGTCCTTCGTCGTCCCGGTGCCGCGCTTCTTGGGCCGGTCCTGCTCCGGGCGCCGGGTGATCTCCAGGCGCCGCCCGCCCGCGGTGAGTTCGAGGGTGACCTCGGTCGGGGTGTCGGAGGCGGCGTGGTCGCTGCGCAGGCTGGTGCCGGGGGCCTGACGGGACCCGGGCACCGATCCGTACAGGGCGTAGCAGACGGCGTCGAGGACGGAGGTCTTGCCGGCTCCGGTGGGCCCGTGCAGCAGGAAGATCCCGGCGCCGGACAGCGCGTCGAAGTCGACCTCCTGGGGCCGGGCGAAGGGACCGAAGGCGGTGACGGCCAGCCGGTGCAGCCTCATCGGTGGGTCTCCTGCCGGCTGTCGTCGGCCCGCACCTCGTCGAAGGCGCCCTGCAGCACGGCCCGTTCGGCCTCGTCGGCGAAGCCGCCGCCGCGCACGTGGCTGACGAAGTCCTCGGCGATCTCCTGGTCACTGCGGCCCTTGAGGCGCTGGGCGTAGCTGGTCCCGCCGTCCTCCTCGCGGCCCTCGGGGTCGAAGCCGAGCGCCAGGGTGTGCGGGAAGCGGACGGCGAGCTTCGCCATGGGGTCCTCGGGCCGGACGGCGTCGGTGAGGGTGGCCTCGACCCAGCAGTCCTCGTACGGGGCGTGCGCCGGATCCTCCAGCAGTGCCTCGAGCCGCCCCCGCAGCCGGGCGAGCCGGCGGGGCACGGGGGTGTCGACGCGCTCGGCGCGCACGATCTCACCGGCCGCGCCGAGCTCGATCAGCCACATGCTCTTGCGGTGGTCGGCCTCGGAGAAGGAGTAGGCGAGCGGGGAACCGGAGTAGCGCACCCGTTCGTTGATCGTCTGGCAGCCGTGGAGGTGGCCGAGGGCCGCGTAGTCCACCCCGTCGAAGACGGCTGCGGGCACGGCCTCGACCCCGCCGACGGTGATGTCGCGCTCGCTGTCGCTGGCCTGCCCGCCGGTGACGAAGGCGTGGGCGAGGACCACGGAGCGGGTGCCGGGCGCGCGGCCGGCCAGGTCGGCCCGGATCCGGTCCATGGCCGCGCCCAGGACGGCCTCGTGGCTGACCTTGGCCGCGCCGAACTCGTCCTTGACCAGGGCCGGTTCCAGGTACGGCAGCCCGTACAGCGCCACCTCGCCGTGTACGTCGGCCAGCACGACCGGGTCGGCGCAGCCGGCCGGGTCGGTCCTGAGGTGGATCCCGGCCCGCCCGATCAGCCCGGCCCCGACGCCGAGGCGGCGGGCGGAGTCGTGGTTCCCGGAGATCATCACGGTGGGCACGCCGAGGTCGGCGAGCCGGTGCAGGGCCTGGTCGTAGAGCTCGACGGCGGGCAGCGGGGGCACGGCACGGTCGTAGACGTCACCGGCGACCAGGACGGCGTCGACCTCGTGCTCCCGGGCCGCCTCGACGAGGTGATCGATGAAGGCGGCCTGGGCGGCGAGCAGGTTCACGCGGTGGAAGGAGCGGCCCAGGTGCCAGTCGGAGGTGTGCAGGAACTTCACTCGCCGGCTCCGCCGCGCATACCGTCTCCCCCTGCTGAACAACCCTGCGAACGAACCCTGCCGAACCCGAACCCTGAGCCCTGCCGAACCCTGAGCCCCTCTACGCTAACGCGTCCCCGGGCCCCCTCGGCCCGCTCCACAGGCTCAGGGCGCGTAGGTCTCCCCGCCGAGGGTGAGGGTGGCGCTGCCGGCCGTACTGTCGGCGAGCCAGGCCTCGAAGGCGGGCAGATCGGCCTCCGGGAGGGCGACCTCGATCTCCACGGCGGCCCCGTAGCGCAGGTCCACCACGGTGCGGCCCGTCGAGCGCAGGTCGTTCTGGGTCTTGCCGGCCCGCTGGTGGTCGACGGTGACGGTGGCCAGCCGGTAACGGCGGCGGGTGACGGTGCCGAGCGCGTCGAGGGCCTCGCCGACGACGCCCCCGTAGGCCCGGATCAGCCCGCCGGCGCCGAGCTTCACGCCCCCGTAGTAGCGGGTGACGACGGCGACCGCGAACCGGATGTCGCGGCGCATCAGCATCTGGAGCATCGGGACCCCGGCGGTGCCGCCGGGCTCGCCGTCGTCACTGGCCTTCTGGACGGAGGCTTCGGCGCCGATGACGTAGGCGAAGCAGTTGTGCGTGGCGGTGGGGTGCTCCTTGCGGATGCGCGCAACGAACTCCTGCGCCTCCTGCTCGGTCGCGGCGGGCGCGAGCGCGCAGAGGAACCGCGAGCGGTTGATCTCGGACTCGTGCACACCCTCGCGGGCCACCGTCACGTACTGGTCTGCCTTCACCGCTCCACCCTACGGGGAATCGGACATGTGTCTTTTCGGTTGTTCCCGCTGCGACGCAGACCAGAGCAGCAGGAGGCGGCACCGTGTACGGCGATCCGAAAACCATCCGCAAGATCCTCACCGAGCTCGGCGACACCTGGGCCGTGGTGGGCCTGTCCGACAACCGGGACCGGGCGGCGTACGGCGTGGCCCGGGTGCTCCAGCGGTACGGCAAGCGCGTGGTTCCCGTGCACCCGAAGGCCGAGACGGTCCACGGCGAGCAGGGGTACCCGTCGCTGGAGGCGATCCCCTTCAAGGTGGACGTGGTGGACGTCTTCGTGAACAGCGCCTTGGCCGGGACGGTCGCGGACGAGGCGGTGGCCGCGGGGGCGGAGGCCGTCTGGTTCCAGCTCAACGTGGTCGACGAGGCCGCCTTCGAGCGCACCCGCGCGGCCGGTCTGGACATGGTCATGGACCGCTGCCCGGCGATCGAGATCCCGACGCTCGGCCAAGGGGTCTAGAGCTGTGGCCGGAAAGGTTCACCGCACTAGGAGGCCCCGCCGCGCTGTTCCGCCTCCGACAGCTGCGCCAGCGCGCGCAGCTGGTCCGGCGTGACCCCGTCGGGAATCGGCACGGGAGCCGGGGAGCGCAGCGGCGGCTGCCAGCCCGTCTCGGGTTCCCAGCGGCGTACGATCCGGGCCGGCGCCCCCGCCACCACGGCATGGTCGGGCACCTCGCCCCGTACGACGGCCCCTGCGGCCACCACGACGTTGCGGCCGAGCCGCGCCCCGGGCAGGATCACGGCGCCCGTGCCGAGCCAGCAGCCCGGCCCGATCTCCACCGGGGCGCTGCGGGGCCACTGCTTGCCGACGGGCTCGTGCGGGTCGTCGTAGCTGTGGTTGGTGGAGGTGATGTACACCCCGGGGCCGCAGAAGGTGTCGTTGCCGATGGTGATCCGGGTGTCCGCGATCACATGGCTGTCGCGGCCGATCACCACGCCGTTGCCGAGGACCAGGACGGGTTCGGCGCCGAGGTCGAGGTCCGGCATCATCCCGGCGGTGAGCGTGACCTGCTCGCCGATGATGCAGTGGTCGCCCAGCCGGATCCACGGATCGCCGAAGACCGTGCCCTGCGGGAAGGCGAGCCGGGTACCGTGCCCGATCGCGCCGAACCGCAGCCGTCCGGGGGTCTGCGCGGTCACGGCGCCGGCCCGCTGCATCCATTGCCAGCCCGCGTGCACGGCGCGGTTGGCGAGCCGACGGCGCAGGGCGGTCAGGGATGAGAACGTGTTCTGGTTCTTCGGCACCCGGCCACGGTAGTGCGCGGGGCGGCGGCGGTCCGGATCGCGCTCCTGTGATCTTCACCCCATCGCCGGGGCGGGTGGCCGCGTGCCCTACCGTGCGTGGGGGCGCGACAACCGCAGGACGCACGACGCGAGAGCAGAGGAAGACAAACATGACGCAGCACGCGGCGCAGGCACTCGTGGCGGGCGTGGGCGGGAAGAACCCGGCCATCGACCCCGAGGCGTTCACGGCGCCCACCTCCGTGGTGATCGGCGACGTCACCCTGGCCGCGGGCGCGAGCGTCTGGTACTCGGCGGTGCTGCGCGCCGACTGCGGACCGATCGTGCTCGGCGCCGACAGCAACGTGCAGGACAACTGCACGATCCACGTGGACCCCGGCTTCCCGGTCTCCATCGGCGAGCGGGTATCGATCGGCCACAACGCGGTCGTGCACGGCTGCACGGTCGAGGACGACTGCCTGATCGGCATGGGCGCGACCGTCCTGAACGGTGCGGTGATCGGCGCCGGCTCCCTGGTGGCGGCCCAGGCACTGGTCCCGCAGGGCATGGTCGTCCCGCCGGGCTCGCTCGTCGCGGGCGTCCCGGCCAAGGTGCGGCGCGAGCTGTCCGAGGAGGAGCGCGAGGGCCTCAAGCTCAATGCCGCCATGTACCTCGAACTGGCCAAGCAGCACCGCGCGGCGTTCGCCCCGGCCGAGTAGCCCCCGACGGCGCCGGTCGGGGTGGGGGGAAGCCCCCGCCCCGGCCTCCGACCCGCTCGGCGACCCGCTCGGCGACCCGGCAGGCGATCAGTCGACCAGAACCGCCGGTGCGGCCGTCTTGGCCGCCTTCTTCATGCGGCTGCGGACCATCACGGTCACCGCCAGGCCGAACAGCAGGGCCACGGCCAGCGCCACCCAGGAGAAGCCCTTCAGCCACGGCTCCGCGACGATCCCGATCGTGTAGATGACGGCCGTCGTACCGCCGGCCCACAGGATGCCGCCGAGGATGTTCGCGATCAGGAAGCGCCAGTACGGCATGTGCAGCACCCCCGCCAGCGGCCCGGCGAAGATCCGCAGCAGGGCCACGAACCGCCCGAAGAAGACGGCCCACATGCCCCACTTGTCAAAGGAGCGTTCCGCCACCGCCACCTGGTCCGGCCCGAAGTGCTTGGGGAACCGCCGGCCCAGCCGGTCCAGCAGCGGCTGCCCGCCCTTGCGCCCGATCGCGTAGCCGATCGAGTCGCCGATGATGGCCCCGGCCGTCGCGCAGATCCCCAGGACCACGGGGTCGATCTCCCCGTTCTGGGAGGCCAGCAGCGCGGCGCTCACCAGGATGATCTCGCCCGGCAGCGGGATGCCGAGGCTCTCCAGCCCGATGACCAGCCCCACCAGGAGATAAATGCTGACCGCCGGAATCGTCTCCAGCCATTCCTGGATGTGCACCGGTACGTCCTCCCGAGTCGTCGCCTGCGGAACGGGCAGCTTATCTGCTCGCCACCACAGCCTTTGCCTTCAGCGGGAGTTCGCGGGAGGAACGGCCCGCGAACACCTCGCGACGGCCTGAACCCAGCACCCACGCGTGCTGCTCCGGATCCCAGGACGACAGCGTCCGCGGTGAGATGTCGAGGATGACCCGCTGCGCCCGGCCCGGCCCGAGCGTGAGCCGCCGGTAGCCGGCCAGCGCCCGCACCGGCTGGTCGAGCCTCAGCTCCGGGGACGGGCCGACGTACACCTGGGCCACCTCGGTGCCCTTGCGGCGCCCCGTGTTGCGGACGGTGAACTCCACGCGCAGCCCGCCGTGCTCGGGCCGGACCGTCAGCTTCTCGTACTCCCACGTCGTGTACGAGAGCCCGTGCCCGAAGGGGAACAGCGGCGCCACGTGCTGCGCGTCGTACCAGCGGTGGCCGACGTGGACGCCCTCGCCGTACTCCTGCCGGCCGCCCACCCCCGGATAGCGCAGCGGATCCCCTCCGACCGGGGTGGCGAGCTCGTCGGCCGGAAAGGTCTGGGTCAGCCGGCCGCCCGGGTCCACGTCGCCGAAGAGGATGTCGGCGGTGGCGCCCGCGCCCTCCTGGCCCGGGTAGTACATCTGAAGGACCGCTCCGGTACGGGAGAGCCACGGCATCGTCGTACTGGAGGAGGTGTTGAGCACGACGGTGGTACGCGGGTTGGCCGCGGCCACGGCCTCGATCAGCGCGGCCTGCCCGCCCGGCAGCCCGAGCGAGTCGCGGTCGCTGCCCTCGGTGGCGTCCTCGTACGCGAACAGCACCACGCTCCGGGCCGACCCTGCGGTGCGCACGGCCTCGGCCAGATCCGCGGCCCGGCCGGCCTTCGTGGTGTGCCGGAGCCGCAACCGCTGCCCCTTCGTCCCGCCCTCGGCGGTGACGGCGAGCCGGTGGACGCCCGCCTTGAGCGCGAGGGTGCGGCGGCGCACGGTCAGCCCGTCGGGCGCGGAACCGAGCAGTCCGCCGGCGAAGTACTCGGCCACGCCCTGCCGGACGGGGAACAGCTC
This sequence comes from Streptomyces sp. NPDC060028, assembly GCF_042736725.1. Classification (NCBI taxonomy): domain Bacteria; kingdom Bacillati; phylum Actinomycetota; class Actinomycetes; order Kitasatosporales; family Streptomycetaceae; genus Streptomyces; species Streptomyces sp. NPDC060028. Next base: position 18,700 of record NZ_JBHWVJ010000055.1, read on the forward strand.
GGCCCCGTCCAGCCGTACGCTCGGCCGCTGCCCCGTGTAGTGCACGAGCAGGGTCCACTCGTCGTCGGCCGCGAGGGTGAACTCGCCCTCGTGGCTCCAGGTGCGCCCGGCGTCCACGCCCCGGTCGTCCAGGTCCGCGGCCGGCGTCAGCAGCTTCGCCGGCAGCGGCCGCCCGTACAGGTCCTCGCCGACGGCGTAGTGCACGGCCGAGCCGTTGCCGGCGCGGGCCCGGATGGCTGCGAGCGGGGCGGCCGCGGTGTCCGGGACCACGTGCGCGCTGCCGCCGCCGCTGACGAAGGGGGTCTGCCCGGTGGGCCCGATCACGGCGATCGAGCGGGCCGCCGCGCCGGTGAGCGGCAGCGTGGCGTGCTCGTTGCGCAGCAGTACCGCGCCCGCGGTGGCGACCCGGCGGGCGACCCGGGCGCCCGCCGCCGGCTCCCGCGCGGGCCGGGCGGCGGGCCGGGCCGCCAGCAGCCCGAAGCGGTCCATGGTGGCCAGGATCCGGCGTACCGCGAGGTCGACGGAGGCCTGCGGCACGGTGCCGCCGCGCACCGCGTCGCGCAGGGGGCCGCCGAAGTGGGTGCCGCCGGGCATCTCCATGTCGAGGCCCGCGCCGATGGCGGCGACGGTGCTGTGGGTGGCGTCCCGGCCGGACATCACCCAGCCGTCGAACCCCCAGCGGCCGCGCAGCAGTTCGTCGAGCAGCGGCTTGCTCTCGCAGGCGTAGACGCCGTTGACCTTGTTGTACGCGCCCATCACCGCGCCGGCTCCGGCGGCCACGGCGGCCTCGAAGCCGCGCAGTTCGGTCTCGTGCAGGGTCTGCTCGGCGGCGACGACGTCGACGGTGTCGCGGCCCTGCTCCTGGTTGTTGAGGGCGAAGTGCTTGACGGTGGCGATGAGCCCCTCGTCCTGGATCCCGCGGACCACCTCGGCCACCAGGTCGGCGGTGAGTTTGGGGTCCTCGGCGAAGGTCTCGAAGTTCCGGCCGGCGTACGGGGTGCGGATGAGGTTGACCATGGGCGAGAGCAGTACGTCCTGGCCGAGCGCGCGGCCTTCGCGGCCGATGACGCGGCCGTACTCGCGGGCCAGCGCCGGGTCGAAGGCGCAGGCCAGCATCACGGGCGCGGGCAGTGCGGTGGCCGGCTCGGCGACCCTGACCCCGGCGGCGCCGTCGGCGAGCCGCAGCGGCGGGATGCCGAGGCGCGGTACGCCGGGCACGTAGCCGGCCTGGCCGAGCGGGGCCGGGTCCGGCGCGCCGTGCAGCAAGGAGGTCTTCTCGTCGAGGGTGAGGCGCGCCAGAAGGGCGTCGAGGCGCGCACTGCTGCCGGGCCCCGCCCCGGGCGCGGCCGCCGCCGCGGCTGCGCGTGCTCCCGCGCCGGGCGGAACCTCGGCCACGCACCCCGCGGTCCCGAGCGCGGCGCCGACCGCCCCGAACAGCCGCAGCGCGCGGCGTCTGGACACGGCCTCGCTCATGGGGGCTCCCTGCGGCGTCGGCATCGGCGTCAGTCGGCGGGAGCGGCCCGCGCCGGACCGCTTCCCCGCCCACTGTGCGCCGCCCTCCCGGGGGCTCCGCTCTGACGCGCCACCGCACCGCGCAGGTTCAGCCCTGCGGCGGCTGCGGCACTCCGTCGCGGCCCTGCCGGAGCTCGCCTTGGAGCTGGACCCGCGCCTCGGTGCGGTGGCCGCGCGCGATGTAGTCGCGTACGACGGCCTCCACCGCGTCCTGGGGCGAGCCGATCCCGGCGAGGACCATCACCTCCACCACGAGTTCGGCGTCGAGGCTGATGGCGACCTTCGCACCCTGGGCCACGGCTGCCCCCTCCATCGTCGTCGGAGTCTCGGAGGGGGACTCTATCGCCGCGGCCCGGGTCTGCCTACGCGTTCGGGCGCAGGGTCCAGACGACGGTCATCTCGCCCGTCACGGCCTCGTCCTCGCGCTGGATGGCGATGGTGACGGGGAACTCGGGGCGGCCGCCCGCGTCGAGTTCGGCGACGACCTCGGCGGCCGGGCGGCCGAGGGTGGCCGTGGCCGTGACGACGCCCTTGGCGAGCTTCTTGTAGCCGATCTCCGCCCGCACGGCCAGCGGCACGGCGCGCGAGAGCTGGTCGCCGAAGGCGGCCAGGACGATGGCGCCGCTGGCGGACTCGGCGAGGGTGAACATGGCTCCGGCGTGCGGGCCGCCGACGTGGTTGTGGTAGTCGGGCTGGTCCGGCAGCCGGACGACCGCGCGCTCGGGGGTGGTCTCCAGGAACTGGAGGTTCAGGGTCCGGGCCATCGGCACGGTTGCGGCGAGCAGTTCGCCCACGTTCATCTGGTCTGCGCTCATGGGACGCAATGTTACCCGCCAGTAAATACCTTGGCCAGACCTTCCGCCGGGCCTGCCTCCGGACCTGCCTCCGGACCTTCAACCCCACCTGGAGGGGGCGGCCGTGGATGCCCGCGTCGCCTCCCACTATCGTTACCGGCCATGTGGCCAGGACAGCAGCAGCCGCCCGGGGGCGAGCAGAACCCCCAGGACGCGCACCAGAATCCGTACCAGCAGCAGCCGGGACAGCCGAACCCGTACCAGCAGCAGCCGGGGTACGGCGAGCAGCAGCCCGGCTACGGGTACCCCCAGCAGCCGGGTTACCAGCAGCCCCCGACCGTTCCCGTCCAGCAGTGGGGCCCGGCGCAGCCGGCCGCCCCGAAGCCGGCCGGCGGCAGCAGCCCCTTCTCGACCCGGACCGTGGCCATCGTCGCGGCCGCGGCGGTCGTCGTGGCGGCCGCCGCCACCGGCACCTTCGTACTGACCCGGGACGACAAGTCGGCCGACGAGGCCGACAACAAGCCCAGCACCTCCCCCTCGGCGCCCGCCTCCTCCGGCTCGGCGGCGCCGGCCGCCCCGAGCTCCAACCCGCGTGCCGGCGGTGACGTCAAGCCGGTCATCGCGGGCTGGAAGGTGGTCGTCAACCCGAAGTACGGCACCGCCTTCGACGTCCCGCCGGAGTGGAACGTCCTGACCTCCGGGATGTCCATCGGCTTCGAGGACGAGAACAAGAACGACGGCTCGGCGGTCGTCATGATGTCGGCCCCCGCCCGCCTCAAGGAAGAGTGGTGCAAGGTCGACTCCGACATGAACGGCAGCGAGGAGAAGACCGCGCTGGCCGGCACCGGGACCAAGGGCGGCCAGGGCGCCAAGGACACCGCGGAGGCCGCCTACAACGAGGCCGGCAACTGGGCCTTCGCCGCGTACGCGCAGAAGGCGCCCAAGGGCACGACCAAGGTGACCGCCGCCAAGGAGTACACCACCGCCTCCGGTCTCAAGGGGCACATGGCGACCGCGACCGTGAGCGGTCTGCCGAAGGAGAACAAGTGCTCCTCCGACGGCAAGTCCATCGCCTTCAGCTTCAAGACCGCCAACGGTGACTTCTCCAGCTGGATCCTCTTCGGCGCCGCCGGCGTCCAGGGCGAGGTCCCGCAGGAGACCTACGAGAAGATCCTGAGCACGGTCCGCCTCACCACGGGCTGATCCCCCGCCGAGACCCCCCTGGGCCGGATATCCGTTTGGATTCCCGGCCCGGGGCGGGGATAGTCCGGGGGTGAGTTCTCCCCCCGCCTCCGCCGACCGTACGTCCGCGCCGCGCCGCCGCCGGCCCCCATGGGCCGGCCGCAACTACACCCTCCTGACGGGCGCCGCGGTCGTGACGAACCTCGGCAGCCACGGAGCGCTCATCGCGGCCGCCTTCGCGGTACTGGAGGCCGGCGGGTCCGGCGGGGACGTGGGCCTGGTGGCCGCCGCCCGCACCCTGCCGCTCGTCCTCTTCCTGCTCATCGGCGGCGCCCTCGCCGACCGGCTGCCGCGGCATCACGTGATGGTCGCGGCCAACGCCCTGAACTGCCTCTCGCAAGCCGCCTTCGCCGTGCTCGTCCTCGCCGGGGACCCGCAGCTGTGGCAGATGATGCTGCTCACCGCGCTGTGCGGCACCGGTACCGCCTTCTTCAACCCGGCCGCCGAGGGCATGCTGCTCTCCAGCGTCTCCGGGGAGCACTCCAACCGCGCCTTCGCCCTGTTCCGCATGGCGATGAACGGCGCGGGCATCGGCGGCGCCGCCCTGGGCGGAGCCATGATCGCGGCGATGGGGCCCGGCTGGGTGCTGGCCGTGGACGCGGCCGCCTTCGCCGTCGCCGGCGCCCTGCGCGCCTTCCTCGACGTCGGCCATGCCGCCGAGCGGGCCCCCGCCGGCGGCCTGCTGGCCGATCTGCGCGAGGGCTGGGTGGAGGTCAGGACCCGGCCCTGGCTGTGGAGCATCGTGCTCCAGTTCTCCGTCGTCGTCGCGGTCGTCGGCGCCGCCGAGGCGGTCTACGGGCCGCTGGTCGCCCGGGACCGGCTGGGCGGCCCGGCTCCCTGGGGCCTGGCACTGGCCTTCTTCGGCATCGGCACCATCGCCGGGGCCGTGCTGATGATGCTGTGGAAGCCGCGCCGGCTGCTGTTGGTGGGGACGCTCTGCGTGTTCCCGCTGGCGCTCCCGTCGGCGGGGCTGGCGGTGCCGCTGCCGGTGTGGGGCCTGTGCGCGGTGATGTTCGTGAGCGGCGCCGCCATCGAGGTGTTCGGCGTGAACTGGATGACGACCATGCACCAGGAGATCCCGGAGGACAAGTTCTCGCGGGTGTCCGCCTACGACTGGTTCGGCTCGGTTTCGATGCTCCCGCTGGCCACGGCCGTCGCGGGCCCCGTGGAAAACGCCGTCGGCCGCACGTCCGCCCTCTGGGGCTGCGCGGTCCTGGTGGTCGTCGTCACCGCCGCGGTCCTCGCCGTCCCGGACGTCCGCCGCATGACCCGGCGCAGGCCGGCGCCCGTGAAGGCCTCCGTCGCCACCCCCGCCGCCTGCGCGGCGCCCGCCGAGGCCCGGCCGGCCGGTCTGCACTAAGGGCTGTCCCGTAGTCCCCGGTGGATCAGCGCACGGCGTCAGATGCGGTGCATCGCAAGGCGGAGGGGCGCCCCCATACTGGGCGTATTCGGGCGTTCCGACAACGCAGCGAGGTGCCGTAGCTGGCGTCGTGCGCCCGCCGGGGATTACGGGACAGCCCTTAGCCCAGGCTGAACGCGCCGTCCGGCGGCGGCGGGGACGCCACCGCGTCCGCGTCGGCCACCGGGGCGGCGCCGCGCATGAGCCGCGCCAGGGCCGGGCCCGACTGCACCCGCGCGGGGAACGGGTCCGCCGCGCACCGCCGCGACAGGGCGGCCAGCGGCAGCTCCGCGTCCGAGGCCAGCAGTACCGCGTTGCCGAACCGCCTGCCGCGCAGCACGGACGGCTCCGCGATCAGGGCGAGCTCCCCGAACACGGCCGCGAAGTTGGCCAGCTGGGCACGCAGGAAGTCGAAGGGCGCCCCGTCCGCCAGGTTCGCCGCGTACAGCCCGCCGGGCCGCAGCGCACGGGCCGCCGCCCGGGCGTACTCCACCGAGGTCAGCTGCGCCGGGACCCGCGAGCCGCCGAACACGTCGGCCACCAGGACGTCGGCGCTCGCCGCCGGGGCGGTCTCCAGCCAGGCCCGGGCGTCGGCCGCGTGCACCGTGACGCCCGACCCCTCGGGCAGCGGGAGGTGTTCCGCGACCAGGTCCACGAGCGCGGCGTCGAATTCGACCACCTGCTGGCGGGATCCCGGCCGCGTCGCCGCGGCGTACCGCGGGAGCGTCAGCGCGCCCCCGCCCAGGTGCAGCAGGTCCAGCGCGGCCGCCGGCCGCGCCGCGCAGTCCAGTACGTGCGCGAGACGGCGTACGTACTCGAACTCCAGGTGCTGCGGGTCGTCGAGGTCCACGTACGACTGCGGAGCCCCGTCCACGGTCAGCAGCCAGGCCCGCTCGCCGTCCACGTCCGGCATCAGCTTGGCGGTTCCCTGGCCCACGTCCCGGATGACCGGGATCTGTTCGTCGCTCACCGCTCCATTGTCGGGCCGGTCTCAGCCCGACCAGACCGCCGCCGCCTCGGCGGCGTGCTCGGCGGCCTGCGCCAGGCCCGCACGCGCCGCCGGGTCGCGCCGGGCCGGGTCGAGCACGTTGCGCCCGAAGGCCTTTCGGGCCGCCGCCGACGGGGTGATCAGCAGCACCCGGGCGCCCGCCTCCCGCAACCGGGCGGCCTGCACCGCCGGCGAGGGCACCAGTCCCGATCCGAGCGAGATCGGGGCGATGACCACCACCCGCGCACAGCCGGCGGCCAGGTCGGCATTGGTGGCGGACCGGATCCCTCCGTCGATGAACCGGCGCCCGCCGACGGTCACCGGCGGCCACACCCCGGGCACCGCGCAGCTCGCCGAGACCGCGTCGACCAGCCCGGCCCCGCTGTGCCGGTCGAAGTCGGCCGGCTCGCCGGTCAGGGCGTCGACGGCGGTGACGACGAGGCGCCGTTCGGGCCACTCGTGCGAGACCAGCCGGGCCTCCAGCACCTTGCGCCGCTCCGCCTCCGCCCCGGTGTCGGCGGCCAGCGCGTAGGCGCCGACCCGCCGCCGGTACGCCGTCGCGTCGCGCGAGCGCAGCATGGCCACGGCGTAGCGCGCGAACAGTCCCGCACCCAGCTTCGCCGCGACCTCCCCTGCGGGGTCGCCGAGTTGGCGTTCGTACAGCTCCTGTGCGGTGAGCAGTCCGGAGGCCAGCTGGGCGCCGACCACCGATCCCGCGGAGGTGCCGACGACGAGGTCGGCGGTGGTGAGGTCCACGCCGGCGCGGGCGAGGCCGTACAGGATGCCGTACTCCCAGCCCACGCCGGTCAGTCCTCCGCCGCCCAGCACCAGTGCCGTGTCGCCGCTCATGGCCGCCCCCTCCGCTCATGCCTGTGGTGACGGCAGTCTGGCGCAACCGGACTGCCGTCACCACGGCGGGGGCGGGTCAGCCGAGTACGGCGGTCACCGTCCCCGCGCCGACCGTGCGCCCGCCCTCGCGGATCGCGAAGCCGAGCCCGGCCTCCAGCGGGGTGTCCCGCCCGAGCTCGACCGTCATCGTCACCGTCTCCCCGGGCCGGGCCACACCGGCCTCGCCGAGGTCCACGTCCCCGACCACGTCGGCGGTGCGGATGTAGAACTGCGGCCGGTATCCGCTGGCCAGCGGGGTCGTACGGCCGCCCTCGCGGGCGGAGAGCACGTACACCCGCGCGGTGAAGCGCCGGCTCGGCGCCACGCTGCCGGGCGCGGCCACCACGTGCCCGCGGCGCACCCCGTCGCGCGGTACGCCGCGCAGGAGCAGTGCGACGTTGTCCCCGGCCTCGGCGGACTCCATCGGCTTGCCGAAGGTCTCCAGCCCGGTCACGACCGTCACGACCGGCTCGCCTTCGTCGCCGAGGACCGCCACCCGGTCGCCCATCCGTACGCTGCCCCGCTCGACGGCGCCGGTCACGACGGTCCCGCGTCCGGTGATGGTCAGGACGTTCTCCACCGGCATCAGGAACGGCGCGTCCGTGTACCGCACCGGCATCGGGACGTACGTGTCCACGGCGTCGAGCAGCGCCTCGATCGCCGCGGTCCAGCGCGGCTCGCCCGCCAGGGCGCCGAGCCCGGAGACCCGTACGACCGGCGCGCCGTCGCCGCCGTAGCCGTTGGCGGTGAGCAGCTCGCGGACCTCCAGCTCGACCAGGTCGGTGAGCTCGGGGTCGCCGGCGTCGGCCTTGTTGAGGGCCACCACGATGTGGTTGACGCCGACCTGCCGGGCGAGGAGCACGTGCTCGGCGGTTTGCGGCATGACCCCGTCGAGCGCGGAGACGACGAGGATCGCTCCGTCGAGCTGCGCGGCGCCGGTGACCATGTTCTTGACGTAGTCGGCGTGGCCGGGCATGTCGACGTGGGCGTAGTGGCGGGTGTCGGTCTCGTACTCGACGTGCGTCAGGTTGATGGTGATCCCGCGGCGGGCCTCCTCGGGGGCCCGGTCGATGCGGTCGAACGGCACGAAGGAGGCGCCGCCGCGCTCGGCGAGGACCTTGGTGATGGCGGCGGTGAGGGTGGTCTTGCCGTGGTCGACGTGACCCATGGTGCCGATGTTGAGGTGCGGCTTGGTGCGCACGAAGGCCGTCTTGGCCATGATGTTCTTCCCGTGTGATCCGAAGCTGGAACGGGACCCCTGGAGCGAGCCGACCCTCCCCCTGTGGGGTCCGCCGGACTGTCCGGGAAGGGTCAGCTTCGTGCGCCGTCGAGTGCGGCGGGTGCCTCTGCGAGGACGGCAGCCTTCGGCGCGTCCGCGACTGCGGACGGCGCTGCGAGGAAGGCGTACCGGAACATGGGGCCGATCCTGCCGCAGTGGCCGCGGCCCGTCGAATGAATATCCGCGCGCCTACAGGTTCTTCAGCGCCTCGCGCACCGAGAGATCGCCTTGCGGATGAAGAAGTCCGGATGGGCCGCCTGCCGCCGGCGCGGGGTGTCCTTGGTCACCGCCCGGGACAGCCGCCGCAGCGGGTGCGGATCCCGACGAAGGGCGCCGCTCCCCGTTCGACAGCATGAGGCCCAGATTACGGCGCGGGGCCATCCGGGTCGGTTAGTCTCCCGGAATGTCCCTCCTCCTCGCGCCGTGGACCCGGCTGGCGCTGCTCGTCGTGCTGCTCGCGGCGGCCGGCGTCGGCGTGCTGCTGTACGAGCCCCAGCGCCTCCTGTCGGAGGGGTGGCCCCCGGGGCTCCCGATGGGCACGGCGGTGCTGCTCTTCGCCGCGACGTACGGACTGTGCACGGCGGCCTTCGTGCCCCGCCCGCTGCTGAACCTCGCCGCGGGGGCCGTCTTCGGCACCCAGTTCGGCCTGGCCGCGGCCGTCGGCGGGACCGTGCTGGGCGCGGGGATCTCCTTCGGGCTCGGCCGGATCATGGGCCAGGAGGCGCTGCGCCCGCTGCTGCGCGGCCGCTGGCTGAAGGCGGCGGACAGCCAGCTCAGCCGGCACGGGTTCCGCTCGATGCTCGCCGTCCGGATCTTCCCCGGTGTCCCCTTCGCGGCGGCCAACTACTGCGCCGCCGTTTCCCGCTGCGGCTGGCTCCCGTTCCTGCTCGCCACCGCGATCGGCACGGTTCCCAACACCGGCGCCTATGTGATCGCCGGCGCCAGCGCCTCCTCCCCCGGATCCCCGGCCTTCCTGGCCTCCTTCGGCTTCATCGCCGTCTCGGGAGTGGTCGCGGCGGCCGTCGCCTGGCGCAAGCGGGACCGGCTCGCGCCCGTGCTTCCCCGCGAACTGACGCCGTCGCACCCCCCTGTGGTCACGGCCGCACCACACGGGCCCTAGCATCGGACGCGAACTTCCCGACGATCACAAGGACGAGCACACCCCGACATGAGCTGGTTCGAATCCCTAATCCTCGGTCTCGTCCAAGGGCTCACGGAGTTCCTCCCGATCTCCTCCAGCGCCCACCTGCGGCTGACCGCGGCGTTCGCCGGCTGGCACGACCCGGGTGCGGCCTTCACCGCCATCACCCAGATCGGCACCGAGGCCGCCGTGTTGATCTACTTCCGCAAGGACATCGCGCGGATCATCTCCACGTGGTTCCGCTCGCTGTTCAAGAAGGCGCTGCGCTCGGAGCAGGACGCCAAGATGGGCTGGCTGGTGATCGTCGGCTCGATTCCGATCGGCGTCCTCGGCCTCGCCTTCAAGGACCAGATCGAGGGCCCGTTCCGCGACCTGCGGCTGATCGCCACCACCCTCATCGTGATGGGCGTCGTGCTGGGCATCGCCGACCGGCTCGCCGCACGCGACGAGGAGGGCGGCCGGCACCGCGCCATCCGCGAGCGCAAGACCCTCAGGGAACTGAGCGTCAAGGACGGTCTGATCTTCGGCCTCTGCCAGGCGATGGCCCTGATCCCCGGTGTCTCCCGCTCGGGTGCGACGATCTCCGGCGGTCTGCTGCTGGGCTTCACCCGTGAGGCGGCGGCCCGTTACTCCTTCCTCCTCGCCATCCCGGCCGTCCTGGCATCGGGCGCGTTCGAGATCAAGGACGTGGTCGAGGACCCGGGTCACATCTCCTGGGGGCCGACGATCTTCGCGACGGTCATCGCCTTCGTCGTGGGCTACGTCGTCATCGCCTGGTTCATGAAGTTCATCTCCAGCAAGAGCTTCATGCCGTTCGTGATCTACCGGATCGCGCTGGGCATCGCCCTCTTCATCCTGGTGGGAACGGACGTACTGAGCCCCCACGCGGGCGAGTCGGGCCAGTAGGGCGCCGGCGCTCACTGCTTCGCGTGAACCGCAGGCCGCCCGGGAACGTTCCCGGGCGGCCTGCGCGTCGTTGTCCCCGAGGAGACCTAGAGGGTGTAGGCAAGCAGCAGGGGGTGTCCCATGGGTCGAGTGGTGCTGGAGCGGTTTCCGGCCGGAAGTCCGAGGGGGAGCTGGCCCGCCGAGGAGTACGCGGCGCAGCGGATGCGCGAGGGTGTGCCGGCCGAGGTGGTGATGGACCTGGCCAGTGACGCGTTCCTCGTGGTCGTGCGCCAGCGGGAGGCGCTTTCCCGTCACTGATCACCCGTACGGAGATCCGGTGCGCGCACGCCCCTTGGCCTCCGGGTCCCGCAGCCCCACACTGACCCGATGACGCAGCGTGTGGACCTCGCGACCGTAATGGACCGGCTCGCGATCGACGAGGTGGTGACGGGGTACGCGGTGGCCGTGGACGACGGCGACTGGGCGGCCTACCGCGCCCTGTTCACGCCGGGCGGGCGGGCCGACTACAGCTCCGCCGGCGGGATCGAGGGTCCGGCCGGGGAGGTCGCGGACTGGCTCGCGGAGACCATGAAGCTCTTCCCGGTGCGTCAGCACCTCATCGTCAACCGGCTGGTCCGGCTGGCGGACCTGGGCGGCTCCCCCGGTGACTCGGCGGAGGTGCGGGCGGACTTCGTGAATCCGATGCGGCTGGCCGGGGAGGAGTCCGACGCCGCCGTGACCACGCCCAACTTCGTCGCCGCCGGGCGCTACGCCTTCGCCCTCGTCCGCACCCCCTACTCGGGCTGGCGGCTGTCCCGCGTCACGGTCCACGAGAAGTGGCGCCACCTGTCGGCCTGATGCCGGGTCGGCCCGGCTGTTCCACACTGGAAGCGGAGGCGCGTCTTGGTCCAGATGTCCGACCGGTGGTGTCGTGCGGCGGCCGCGGTCGCCGCCGGGGCACTGCCTTGCCTCGCCTTCCCCGCCCCCGCGCTCTGGTGGTTCGCGTACGTCGCCCTCGTGCCCTGGATGCTGCTGCTGAGGTCCGCCCCCACCGGGCGGCGCGCGGCGCTGGAGGGCTGGCTGGGCGGCGCCGGCTTCATCGTGGCCGTGCACCACTGGCTGCTGCCCAGCCTGCACGTGTTCCTGGTGCCGCTGGCGGCGCTGCTGGGCCTGCTGTGGATCCCCTGGGCGCTGCTGGTACGGGAGTTGCTCGGCGGGGCCCCGGCGGCGGGTCGGGCGACCGCCGCGCTGGTGCTCGTACCGGCGGGGTGGCTGCTGTCCGAACTGGCCCGGTCCTGGCAGGGGCTGGGCGGGCCGTGGGGGCTGCTCGGTGCCAGTCAGTGGCAGGTCCCGCCGGCGCTGCGGCTGGCTTCGGCGGGCGGGGTCTGGCTGGTGAGCCTGCTGGTCGTGGCGGTGAACTGCGCGCTGGTGCTGCTGATCGCGGTGCCGGGGGCGCGGGCCCCCGCGGTGGCCGGGGTGACGGGCTGCGCCGTGCTGACCGGGGTGGTGTGGCTGTGGACGCCCCGCCCGGAGGTGTCGGGCTCGCTGCGCGTGGCCGTCGTACAGCCGGGCATGGTGGCGGAGGGTCCCACGAGCGCGGAGCGGCGGTTCGCGACCGGGGAGCGGCTGACCCGGAACCTGGCCGGGCAGCGGGTCGACCTGGTGGTGTGGGGCGAGAGCAGCGTCGGCGAGGACCTGACGGCCCGCCCGGACCTGGCCGCCCGGCTGGCGGCCCTGTCGGCGCAGGTCGGGGCTCCGCTGCTGGTCAACGTGGACGCGCACCGCTCGGACCGGCCCGGCATCTACAAGTCGGCGGTGCTGGTCGGCCCCCAGGGGCTCACCGGCGACCGGTACGACAAGATGCGCCTGGTCCCGTTCGGGGAGTACATACCGGCCCGTGCCCTGCTCGGCTGGGCCACCTCGGTCGGCAAGGCGGCCGGCGAGGACCGCATGCGCGGCGCGGCCCCGGTGGTCATGGACCTGCCCGGGGGCGTCCGCGTCGGCCCGCAGGTGTGCTTCGAGTCGGCCTTCCCCGACATGAGCAGGCGACTCGCGCGCGAAGGCGCCGCCCTGCTCGTCGCCCAGTCGGCCACCTCCAGCTTCCAGGACAGCTGGGCACCCGCCCAGCACGCCTCGCTGGCCGCACTGCGCGCCGCCGAGACCGGCCGGCCCGTGGTGCACGCCACCCTCACCGGCATCAGCGAGGTGCACGGACCGTCCGGCGAGCGGATCGGCCCGGCCCTGCCCACCTCCGCGAGCACGGCGCAGGTCTACGAGGTGCCGCTCGCCCGCGGCACGACCGTCTACCTGCGCTTCGGGGACTGGCCGGTGGGCGCGGCGCTGGCCGCCCTGGCCGCGTACTGCTCGGTGCAGGGCGCCCGTTCGCCCGTACTCAGGAGGCCTGCTCCAGAGCCGAGCGCACCACCCGCTCGCACAGCTCGTGGGTGAGCAGCGCGTCCCGGGCGCTGATGGTCTTGCCCGCCGCCACGGATTCCAGGAAGGCGTCCACGACCTGCTCGATGCCGCGCTGGCGGGCGACCGGCACCCAGTCCCCGCGCCGCCGCACGGTGGGCTGGCCCCGGTGGTCGATGACCTCGGCGAGGTTGACGACCTGCCGCTTGGTGTCCTGCCCGGACACCTCGAGGATCTCCTCGGTGGAGCCGGACCGCCGGTTCATGATGCCGACGGCGGTGAAATCCGGGCCCGACATCTGGAGCGTCACCTGGTGCATGAGCCCCTCGCGCACCACGGCCCGTACGTCGATGTGGTCGGCCTCGCCGGGCAGCAGGAAGCGCAGGGTGTCGACGACGTGGATGAAGTCGTCCAGGACGAAGGTCCGCGGGTCCTCGGGCAGTCCGACGCGGTTCTTCTGCATGACGATCAGCTCGCGCGGGTGGTCGGCGCACTGCGCGTAGCCGGGCGCGTGGCGGCGGTTGAAGCCGACGGCGAGCGAGACCCCGCGCTCCTGCGCGAGCTCCACCAGCCTCTGCGAGTCCGCGAACTCGTAGGCGAGCGGCTTGTCCACGTACGTGGGCACGCCCGCCTCCAGCAGCCGTCCCACGATCTCGGGGTGGACGGCGGTCGGGGCGTGCACGAAGGCCGCGTCGAGCCCCTGCGCGAGCAGTGCGTCGAGATCGGTGTGCAGGCGCCCGGCCGGGATGTGGTGGAGGGCCCCTACCCGTTCCAGGGTGGCGGGGGTGCGGGTCTGCAGGTGCAGTTCCAGCCCCGGGCGTGTGGTGAGGACGGGCAGGTAAGCCTTCTGCGCGATGTCGCCGAGTCCGATACAGCCGACCTTCACCGGATCCTCCAGGTTGTTCCTCGTGGGACTTGCGCAGCCTAATCGCTGGTGGCGGCGCGTGCGTTCGACCAGGATGTGGACCATGACCATCAGTGCTGCATCCGACCGCAACGAACCCTCCACCACCGCGAACGAACGGGACATGCTCGACGGCTGGCTCGACTACCACCGCGCCACCCTCGTCTGGAAGTGCGAGGGACTCCAGGACGAGCAGCTTCGGCTGACCCCGCTCGCGCCCTCCGAGCTGAGCCTGCTGGGCCTGGTACGGCACATGGCGGAGGTGGAGCGCTACTGGTTCCGGGAGATCATGCTGGGCGAGGAGCTCCCCGAGCTGTACTGCACCGAGGAGGACCCGGACGGGGACTTCAACGTCACCGGCAAGGACACCTGGGCCCGGGCCGAGCAGGTGTGGCAGACCGAGGTCGAGCAGGCCAAGCAGGCTGCCGCGGGACGGTCCCTGGACCTGCTGTCGGACGCCGGGAGCCACCACCGCGGCGAGGAGTTCAGCCTGCGCTGGGTCTACACCCACATGATCGAGGAGTACGCCCGCCACAACGGCCACGCGGACCTGCTCCGCGAGCACATCGACGGCTCCACGGGCGACTGACCTTCCCGTCGGGCGGGCGAGCAGCCGTCACCCGTGCGGGGTGAATATCGGCTGCGGGTTTTCCCAACGGGGTCCTCGCCCAGCAGAGTTGCACGGGTGCATCCAACCCGAACCACTACGAAGCTGCTGCTCGGAGTCGCCTGTGCCGTCTCGGCTGTCTCCGGCTGTGTGAATGTGACCCCCGCGCCCATGCAGTCGGCGGCCGCCCCCGGCACCTCGGGTGCGCCGCCGCGGCACGGGCCGCGCGGCGGGCCGGGGGCCGCGGCGCCGGTGGTCGTCGAGGCGCCCGCCCTGGAGGCGCTGAAGGCACGTCCGGAGCGGTCCGCGCGGCCGGGCCCCTCGGCCGCGGCGGCCGCCCGCCGGTCCGCGTCGCAGGGCGCCACCGCGCACGGGGCGGTCCCGGAACCTGCGGACGCGGACCCTCCGGTCCCGGACATCCCTGAGCCGCAGCCTCCCGCCGGGCACGCCGGTCACGCCGGTCACCCCGACGGCCGGCCGGGGGGCCGCCGCCCGCACCGCCAGGGCCCGGACTCTGAGGTGCCGCGCGAGCTGGCGCGGGAGCTGCCGGTGCGGCCGGCCGACGTGTGCGCGCTGGGCCGCCGGCACGGGCGCTGGCACCCGGACAGCCCGGAGGCCCGCATCTGCGCGGGTGTCCACGGCGACTGAGGGCCTGCGCCCGCCGCCCCCGCGCCCGGAGAGTCACGGCCACGGCCACCGGCCTACGGGTACTGCTCCGGGAACGGCCGGGGCCCCTCGCCGGGTTCCGCGGCGAGCCGCCGCTCCAGCCGGGCGATGGCGGCCCGTACGCCGTTCCCGTACCCGTCGTCGCCCAGCGCGCCGGTGGCCGCCCGGGCCCGTGCCAGGTGCACCCGGGCGGCCTCGGGCCGCCGCAGTTTCACGTAGTCGGCGGCCAGGCTGAGGTGCAGCGACGGGTAGAAGACCCGTACGGCCTGGTCAGGCCCGTTGCGTACGCCGTCTCGGGCGCCCTCGCGGACATCCTCCGCCCGGGCGCCCTCGGCGAGCCCGTCGGCGGCGGTCAGGGCCCGCAGGTCCCACGCCAGCTCTTCGGCGGGGTCGTCCTGGGCGTCGGCCATGTAGTGCGCGAGCGTGCACCGGTGGAGGGAGTGTGCCTCCTCGCCGATCTCGGACCAGATCTCGCCGAGCCGGTTGCGGGCCTCCTCGCGGTCCCCTGCGTGCAGCAGGATGACCGCCTGGCCGATCCTGGTCATGACGGCGTCCTCAGACGCCTCCTGCTGCTCCGTCAACGGGGCCTCCGGCTTGCTCTGCCAGACCTGCCGCGGTCTGGTCGTCAAGACGCTAGTGCTGCGACCGGAAAGGTTCACCGGGGCGCGCCGCCCGGTGAACCTTTCCGGCCACAGCACCAGCCGGAGGCACCGGCAATGGCGCCGAGGCGCGGTGGGGCGTCAGCCCAGGTCCGGGATCCGCCAGTCGATCGGCTCATGGCCCTGTGCGGCGACGGCCTCGTTGATCTGCGTGAAGGGCTGGGAGCCGAAGAACTTCTTGGCCGACAGCGGGGAGGGGTGGGCCCCCTTGACGACCGCGTGCCGCTCCTCGTCGATCAGCGGGAGCTTCTTCTGGGCGTAGGCGCCCCAGAGCACGAAGACCGCCGGGTCGGGACGCTCGGCCACCGCGCGGATGACCGCGTCGGTGAACTTCTCCCAGCCCTTGCCCTTGTGCGAGTTGGGCTCGGCCTCGCGGACGGTGAGCACCGCATTGAGCAGCAGGACGCCCTGCCGCGCCCACGGCATCAGATAGCCGTTGTCCGGGATGGGCGTACCCAGCTCGGCCTGCATCTCCTTGTAGATGTTGCGCAGCGAGGGCGGGGTCTTGACCCCGGGCTGCACGGAGAAGCACAGGCCGTGACCCTGGCCGGCGCCGTGGTACGGGTCCTGGCCGAGGACCAGCACCTTCACCTGGTCGAAGGGCGTGGCCTCCAGGGCGGCGAAGACCTGCTCGCGGGGCGGGTAGACCGGCCCGTTCGCCCGCTCCTTCTCGACGAACTCGGTGAGTTCTTTGAAGTAGGGCTGCTCCAGCTCCCCGCCGAGGACGGGGAGCCAGGACTCGGGCAGCATCTGGGTCACGTCTACAACCTCCGGTACAAGTCGCGCAACTGCGTCGTGCAGCGCTTCAGAACCTACCGGGGGCCACTGACAACGCCCCACCCGAGTGTGCCGTCGCGGCGGCTACCAGCTGGTCTTGCGGTACAGCTCCCACATCTGCATGACCGTCTGCGGGTCGAGCGCCCGCTCGGCGCCCGCGATGTCCTCGCGCGCGGCGACGTACAGCTTGCCCTGCCACAGCGGCAGCAGCCGCACGTCCTGGGCGAAGATCTGCTGGGCCTCTTCGAACTCGTGGACGCCGGCCGACCGGTCGCTCTCACGGCGGGACTTGGGCAGCAGGGTGCTCAGGATCTCGGCGGGCTCGTAGGGGGTGCCGACCGCGTTTTCCTTGCCGACGAACGGCGCGATGAAGTTGTCCGGGTCCGGGAAGTCGGGGAACCAGCCGCGGCCGAAGACCGGGTACTCGCCGTTCTTGTAGCCCACCTGGAAGGCCTTCCAGGGCTGGCCGCGCAAGTTGATCTTGAAGAGCTCGCTCGCCTCCAGCTGCCGCTTGATCTCGGTGAACTCGTCGGCGGTGGAGGCGCCGTAGCGGTCGGTGGTGTACCAGAAGGTCAGCTCCACCGGCTGGGTGATCCCGGCGGCCTTGAGGATCTTCCTCGCCTTTTCGACGTCCGCTTGGCCGTACACGTCGTAGAAGGGCGTCTTGTGGCCGACGACCCCCTTGGGGACCATCGAGTACAGCGGCTCGGCGGTGCCCTGGTAGACCTTGGAGACGATCTCCCCGCGGTCGATGACCTGGGCGATGGCCTGGCGTACCGCGGGCTTGGCGACCTGCGGGTCCTTGGGGTTGAAGACCAGGTAGCGGATCTCCGCGCCGACGTTCTCGACGACCTGGACGCCCGCGTTGCGCGACGCGGGGGTCTGCAGGTCCTTGATCTGGACGGCGGAGAGGCCTCGGTAGGTCGCGTCGATCTCCTTGCCCTTGAGCGCCGAGATCATCTTCGCGGAGTCCGTGAAGTAACGGATGGTGACGCCGTCGTTGCGGCGGTTCGCGAAGCCGGTGTAGCTGCCGTTGCGGCTCAGGACGGCCTCGGCGCCCTCTTTGTAGGACTCGAGCACGTACGGGCCGGAGCCGGTGACCTTCCCGTCGTCGCGCAGCTTGTCGGCCGGGTAGTCCTTGGGCGCGACCAGCGAGGCGGCGGGCGATCCGAGGACGTAGGGGAAGGTGGCGTCCGAGGTCTTCAGGTGGAAGACGACCGTCAGCGGGTCCGGGGTCTCGATCTTGTCCAGGCTGCCGAAGAGGCCCTTGGGGCCGTTCTGGGAGTTGATCGTCCGGATCCGGTCGAGCGAGTGCTTGACCGCCTTGGCGTCGAGCGCCTCGCCGTCGGAAAACTTCAGCCCCTTGCGCAGGGTGCACCGGTAGGACTCGCTCGCGGCGTCCGTGAACTCGCAGCTCTGCGCGGCGTCCGGCTGGGGCTTGGTGGAGCCCGTGGGGAAGGCCAGCAGGGTCTGGTAGATGTTCCGGTACAGCTCCCAGGAGCCGTCCCAGGCGTCGGCGGGATCGAGGGTGGTCGGCGTGCTCGTCGTGCCGACGACGATCCGCTTCGCACCGTCGCCACTGTCGTCCGAGAGCAGTCCGCATCCGGCGAGCAGGGATATGGACGCAAGGGCCGCAGTGATCTGCAGGCATCTGGTCCGGTTGAACACGTGCACGCTCCTCGATCAGCCAGGGGTGCGGCAGACCCTACCGCAGTGCCCCACAAATCCAATGGGCAGGTTTCGTGGGGCACTTGACCGGTTCCGTGCGTATTCGGTATGCATTTGACCAGCTAACGGGGTCAAAAGCGTCCGACTATCGGTCAGTGCACTCCGGCATTGAGGAACATTCCTCCGTCAACGACCAGAGTTTGCCCTGTGATCCATTCCGCT
Source organism: Streptomyces sp. NPDC060028 (assembly GCF_042736725.1). NCBI lineage: Bacteria > Bacillati > Actinomycetota > Actinomycetes > Kitasatosporales > Streptomycetaceae > Streptomyces > Streptomyces sp. NPDC060028. The sequence goes on from NZ_JBHWVJ010000055.1 coordinate 36,743, forward strand.
TGTGCAGATGTAAGAAATGCGGCAGCCCCTCCGATGTCCTGCGGGACCCCGAGCCGGCCGAGCGGATAGGCCGCCGCGGCCTCCTGCTCGCGGCCCTCGTAGAGCGCCTGGGCGAACTGGGTCTTGACCACCGCGGGAGCGATCGCGTTGACCCGGACACCCGGTGCCATCTCATGGGCGAGCTGGAGGGTGAGGTTGACCATGGCGGCCTTGCTCATCCCGTACGCGCCGATGAAGGGCGAGGCGGAGATGCCGGCGATGGAGGCGATGTTCACGATCGCGCCGCCGTTGTCCTTCTGCCAGGCGTGCCAGGTCCGCTGCGCGAAACCGAGCGCCGAGATCACATTCGTCTCGAAGACCTTGCGCGCGACCCCGAGGTCCAGGTCCGCGATGGGACCGAAGACCGGATTGGTGCCGGCGTTGTTCACCAGGAAGTCCACCCGCCCGAAGGCCTCCATGGTGCGCTCCACCGCGACGGCCTGGTGGGCCTCGTCGTGCGCCTTGCCGGCCACGCCGATCACCCGGTCCGCGCCGAGCCGCTCGACGGCCTCCTTGAGCGCGTCCTCATTTCGCCCGGTGATGCAGAGCCGGTCGCCGCGGGCGACCAGCGCCTCGGCGATGCCGTAGCCGATGCCCCGGCTGGCGCCGGTGATCAGCGCGACCTTGCCGCTGTCGACTCCGGTGCCGGTGCCGGTGCCGGTGTTGATGCCGCTTTCCTTGCTGTCCGTCATGGCCGTACGTCCTGCCTCTCGCGAACTCGTCAGTTGAGCGGGCCGCCGGCCACGTACATGACCTGGCCGGAGACGAAGCCGGCGGCCTCGCCCGTGAAGAACGCGATGGCGTTGGCGATGTCGTCCGGGCGGCCGACGCGCTGCACCGGGATCTGGGTGGCGGCGGCGGCCTGGAAGTCCTCGAAGCCCATGCCGACGCGGGCGGCCGTCTGGGCCGTCATCTCGGTGACGATGAAGCCGGGGGCGACGGCGTTCGCGGTGACGCCGAACTTGCCGAGCTCGATGGCCAGGGTCTTCGTGAGGCCCTGCAGTCCGGCCTTGGCGGCGGAGTAGTTGGCCTGGCCGCGGTTGCCGAGGGCGGAGCTGCTGGAGAGGTTCACGATGCGGCCGAACTTGGCCTCCACCATGTACTTCTGGCAGGCCTTCGACATCAGGAACGCGCCGCGCAGGTGCACGTTCATGACCGTGTCCCAGTCGGTGTCGCTCATCTTGAAGAGAAGGTTGTCGCGCAGCACCCCGGCGTTGTTGACCAGGATGGTCGGGGCGCCGAGCTCGTTCGCCACGCGCTCGACGGCCGCCTCCACCTGCGCGCTGTCGGAGACGTCGCAGCCGACCGCGAGGGCCTTGCCGCCGGCCGCCGTGATCGCCTCCACGGTGTCCTTGCAGGCCGCCTCGTCGAGGTCGAGTACGGCGACCGCCCGGCCTTCGGCGGCCAGGCGCACGGCGGTGGCCGCGCCGATGCCCCGGGCCGCCCCGGTCACGATCGCGACGCGCTGCTCGGTGGTGGACATGCTGGATCTCCTCGCCTTGAGAAACGGCGGCCCAGAGGTGAGCAACCGCTTAGTAGCTTCAGCTGAGGAGACGCTAGGAGCCCTGGCACCCGGTGTCAACGGCTCCCCTGCCCCGCCTGGGGGTCAGCGGACCAACAGGTCCAGCAGTCGCTCCACCTCCGCGGCGGGATCGGCCGTCAGGCCGGTGTGCACGGGCCCCGGCTGGACCACCGTGCTGCGCGGCGCGATCAGCCACCGGAACCGGCGGCCGGGATCGTCTCCCGCCGCCTGCCCGGCCTGCTCACCGCCCGTGCACACGCCTTCCACCGCGCGCAGGGCTGCCCGCACGCCGGCCACATCGGCCTTCGGGTCCAGTGCGAGGAGCTTGGCCTCGTCCAGGTGGGTGCGCGCAGCCACGTAGGAGTGCGCACGGCAGTAGACGATCACGCCGGCGTTGAAACACTCGCCGCGTTCCATCCGGGGCACCACGCGCACCAGCGCGTACTCGAACACGTCCCGCTTGGTCACTCGCTGTCGCTCTTCTTCCGGTGGGGCTGGGGGGCGAGGCGCTCGGCGAGCCAGCCGGGCGGAGCCGAGCGGGGCTTCACCTCGGCCTCCATCGAGATCCTCTCGTGGATCGTGGCCGCGCGCGGCAGCAGCACGTCCACATAGGCGCGGCGCACCGCGTCGGTGGTCTCGAAGCCGGGCTCGTCGACCAGCCACTCGTCCGGGACGTCGGCGGCCACCTCCGTCAGCAGCTCCTCGGTGACCAGGGGCGCCAGCGCGTCGGCGGCGGCCGCGATGTCGGGGCCGACGGGGGCCAGGACGTGGTCGGAGGCGTTGTACGGCTTGGCCGCGGCGGCCTCGGCGGTGGGCCAGTTGTGGTGCCAGATCATGGTGGCGCCGTGGTCGATGAGCCAGAGGTCGCCGTGCCAGACCAGCATGTTGGGGTTGCGCCAGGACCGGTCGACGTTGTTGATCAGTGCGTCGAACCAGACCACCCGCCCCGCCTCGACGGGGTCCACCTCGTACGCGAGCGGGTCGAAGCCGATCGAGCCGGGCAGGTAGTCCATCCCGAGGTTCAGCCCGCCGCTCGCCTTGAGCAGCTCCTGGACCTCCTGGTCGGGCTCGCCGAGCCCGATCACCGGGTCGAGCTCCATCTGCACCAGCCGCGGGACCCGAAGTCCCAGCCGCTGGGCCAGGCGGCCGCAAATGACCTCGGCGACCAGGGTCTTGCGGCCCTGGCCGGCTCCGGTGAACTTCATGACGTAGGTACCGAGGTCGTCGGCCTCGACGATCCCCGGGAGCGAGCCGCCCTCACGCAGCGGCGTGACATAGCGGGTTGCGGTGACTTCTGTCAACATCTTCCAAGGCTACACGGCCCGCAACCCTGCACATCCAAGGCGCCCCCAGGGAATAACCCGCCCGTCCGAGCCCCGACCAGTCAACACGGCCGCAGCACGGTCCGCAATCAGTCCTGAGGAGAATCCGGGGAGTCTCAGCCGAAGGGCCATGGCGTCACCTCGGGGCCTGATCGCAAACGGCTGCGGCTCCTGCCGGATCCGCAGCGCCGCGGGGTGCGGCGCCCCGTCGCGCCGGTGCCGCTGATCAGGGCCTCCTCGGTCGTTGCCGACACCCGTCGTTCGCCGCTCTCGACCCTTCAGGGCATCGCCCTGGCATGCCCGGGCGGGCCTGACCGATCCGACTGGCGCCGATCCCGCCGGCGGCCACACCTGGCCCGCCGCCCACCCCTTGGCCGCGATGAGCGGCGACAGCCGGACGTCGACCAACTGCGCCTTCCCGGCGGCGTGTCGTCGCCCGTGCGGCTCGACGAACCCGACGACCACCTCGGCACCGGCCGCGGCAAGCCGCTGCCCCTCGTCCGGCATGGCGTACGTCTTTCCCACCCCCGGGGCGGCCCGAGGTAGATCCATCCGCAACCGTCCGCACACCACGATGAGCAGTTGGGCCCAGCCGAACAAGCGCGGGCGGACGAGTGCCGGCGCCGCCAGGGCAACATCCAGCCTCGGCTGAGCATCGCGACACCGGACGCGGGAAGGAAGCCACAGGTCAAAAGCCTGCTGGGCAGGAACCGGGCGCACCGGCGATGTGCATGACGTGCAGAGTGCGCGCTGCGTGCGAAGTCTTGATGCTCAGCCGTCGCACGACGCTCACACGGGACACAGAGGGCGTGGGGTCATGGCAGTGCGGTGCCGAGTAGGCGTACGCGGACGGAGGCAGGTCGACCGATTCTGCCATCGGGCTCTTCTCGGCGGTCTCCACTTCCCGCAACGTAGCCATGGCGGCAGCGCCACCTGTCGCTGGGTGTGGGGGCGCCAACCCGGCGGCTGTAGCGCATCCGCGCCCGCTCCGGCCAAGGCTTCTGCCCTCGCGTGTCAGACCGATACCGGCTTGCCGCTATTGACCTGGCTCCATTGCGCCGCCCAGGAATGGCGTAGATCAGCGTTTCGGGTGAAGTGTTCATGGCGAAGTACTTTGACTATGGGCTTACCACCGGTTGCCGGACATCCTGCTGTCGCTGTTTTTCGCCTGCCCCGAGGCGGGCGGCCCGCCCCGGCGCTGGGCCCGCGGGTCGATGTTGAGGCGGAGCGGACCACGCGCGTGCTGGCCGGGGTGGCGACCCATGCCGGACCTGTCGAGCGGGCCCTCGCGCTGCGGCACGCCGCCTCTGCTGCTGGTGAATTGGCAGCCGCGCTGTCGCATCAGGCTCCGGCCGTGGCCGGTGAGGCACTGCCGGCCGAGTCGACCAGCCAGTCCTTCTTCCGGGTCCGGGAGGAAGAGCTGTCCGATCAGCAGGCCGCCCTGCACGGCGTCCTGGTCATCCACCGCGCTCTTCAAGACCTCTGTGATGCTCCGTTGTCGGGCGGCGACCTGGCACTGGAGCTGGCCGGGATGCGTCAGGCGGTAGTCGACCTCACAGGCGCGACCGGGGGCACCGGCCGTGACTTCGACCCGCCCCTCGGCGTCCCAGAGCCTGGTACGGGGGCGTCGTTGGAGGAGGTGTGGAGCGCTCGGTGGCTCATCGGTCACCAGGTCCACGTCTTGTTCAATGTCTGCGCCGCGGTCGCCGTGGCCGACGCCGCCGGCCATCTGCGGCACGGCGACAGCGACGCCACACTGCTACGGCTGGCAGACGCGACGGTGTACGTGCGGGGTTTCCCCGCGGCCATGACCCACGCCAGTACGGTCCCGGCCGATTACTACATGGCGGCGATACGCCGGACCATGGCGCCTCCGTCGGTGGACGTCCCGTTGAGCGGGCGCCAGCACCGCGGATACAAACTGTTCCGGGCAGCGATGAGAGACCTGCTGTCCGTGGTTCCCGACACCTACGAGCACCTGGCGGCCCGCGCCCCGGAACTGGCCGACGCGCGGGGCGCCCTCCTCGAAGCCGACATCGTCGATGGAGAACGACACGTCACCCTCGCGTACTCGATGGTGCACCTGGATCGGTCCATCGCGCAGAAACCTGAAGGGCCCGACAACGCCGTCGCCGAACTGCGGCTCATGCGGCATCGACGCGCTGCCCAGTACGCCTCCCTGATCCGGTTCGGGGACCACTACATCGCCGACGCCGTGGCCGGCCTGCGTCACACATGAGCCCGCGCGTGCGCCGCCCCATCCCCAGCAGGAGACTTCGATGGCCGAGACGACGCCCGACACCACCCACCGCAGCGGCCTCGGCCGGGAGCTTGAACGGGCGGATACCGACGCGTGCGAGCGAGTGGCCCGCACCCTGTGCACCGGCGGGAACGACCAGGTCGACAGCCCCGAGTGGGTGGCAAGGGCCCGGGACGCCTGGGAGGACCTTCCGCTACGTCTGCGCCGCGAGGTCCGCCGGTTTCGAAGGCACTCCGGCCCGATGGGTACCTTGGTGATCGGCGGCATGCCCGTCGATCAGGCGGCCCTGCCCCCGACACCGACCGTACCCGGCTCGGTCCAACGCAAGGCCACCGTCCCGGCCGCGGTGCTCACCATGGTGGCCTGCGGACTCGGGGAGCCTCTCGCCTACCTGGCTGAGAAGTCCGGCGCCCTCGTGCAGGACGTGGTACCCGTGCCCGGGCAGGAGACCTTCCACGGCAACGCAGGATCGGTTCCGCTGTCCTTCCACACCGAGAACGGCTTCCACCCCCACCCACCCGACTATGTGGTCTTCCTGTGCGTGCGCGCCGACCACGACCGGATCGCCGGCATGCGCATCGCCGGCATCCGCCAAGCACTGACTCTCCTCACCCCGGCCAGCCGCCAGGCCCTGTTCACACCGGAGTTCACCACCACCCCACCGCCCTCTTTCAGCCCCGACGCCGCCACGAGCAACGCAGATGCCGAGCCGCGACCGGTGCTCTCCGGAGCAGCGGAGGACCCCGACATACGCATGGCCCAACTCGTCACCACCCCGCTCACCCCCCGGGCGGCCGCAGCTCTGAGCGAATTCGGCCGCGCCTGCGAGGCGAGTGCCAGCACCCTGCGCCTGACACCCGGCGACCTGGTCGTCATCGACAACCGCGTCACCGTCCACGGACGCACCGCCTTCCACCCCCGCTACGACGGAGCAGACCGCTGGCTACAACGCACCTACGTCACCACCGACCTGCGCCGCTCCCGCGACCACCGCCCCCACGACGGCCACATACTCACCCGGTGACCCATCCACCGGAAGCACAAGTCCCCAGGGACCTCGACCCGCGCGAGGGCATCCCCCATGCCACGACGGAGGCGCTCAAAGCCGCAGCCGAAGGCGCGCCGCTCCCTCCCCAGCAGGGCGGAACCGGCGCCCCCTGACAAAGCGGCCTCAGTGGCCGGCCTCTCCCCGGACCACCCGCCGTGGCCGGAGGTGAACCGGGGCCGCGTCGTGGCGGGGTAGGCCGCCCTCGCCCGGACGTTGCGAAACCCCCACCTCACACGGGGGGGTGAGGCGGTGCGTGGCCCGGGGCGCGCCCTCCTATGAGGTGCGGAAGGCGAGGACGACGTTGTGGCCGCCGAACCCGAAGGAGTTGCTGAGCGCCGCGGCCACGCGCTGCCTGACTGCGGTCTTGGTGACGAGGTTGAGGTCGATGTCCGGGTCCGGGGTGGTGAGGTTGGCGGTGGGCGGGATCAGAGAGTGCTGGATGCTCAGCACGGTGAGGGCGGCTTCGACGGCGCCGGTGGCGCCGAGGGAGTGGCCCAGGACGCCCTTGGTGGAGGTCACCTGGGGTCCGTGGGGCAGGACGGCGCGCAGGGTGTGTGCTTCGACGGCGTCGTTGAGGCGGGTCGAGGTGCCGTGCGCGTTGACGTAGCCGATGTCGCTTCCGCTCATTCCCGCGTCGGTGAGGGCGGTGAGCATGGCCTGCTTGATGCCGCGGCCCTCGGGGTGGGGCGTCGTGGGGTGGTAGGCGTCGGTGGTGGAGCCGCAGCCGGCGAGCAGGGCCCGCGGACGGTGCCCGCGGGTGACCGCGTCCTTGGCGCGTTCGAGGATGAGGATGGCTGCGGCCTCGCCGAGCACGAACCCGTCGCGTGCCTGGTCGAAGGGCCGCGATGCGGACGCGGGATCGTCGCAGCGGACGGAGAGGGCGCCGAGCTGCGCGAGACCGGTCACGATCAGCGGCGTGTTGCACGCTTCGGTGCCGCCGGCGATGACGACATCGCACTGCCCGGAGGTGAGCAGGTCGCGGGCGATCACGATGGCGGTCGCGCCGGAAGCGCAGGCGGTTCCGGTGGCCAGGCTCGGACCCTGGGCGCCGCACGCGAGGGCGACCTCTCCCGCGGGGGTGCTGGGCCCGATCATCGGCAGCAGCAGGGGTGAGACCCGCCGGGGCCCGAACTCCTGTAGACGCCTGCCTTGGGTTTCCCAGGTGTGAGAGGCGCCCACCCCGCACCCGATGACGACTCCTACACGCGCACCGTCCCAGGTGTCGGGGTCCAGCCCCGCGTTGCGCAGGGCTTCTTTGGCGGCGATGACGGCGAGTTGGCTGGAGCGGTCCAAGCGGTGCGCGGTGCGGCGTCCCAGTACATCGGCGGCGTCCAGGGGAGGCAGGGAGCAGCAGAAATCGACCGGCAGACCGGCGAGCTGCGCGCTGGTGGCGGCCGTCGGCTTACCGTCCAAGACTCCTTCCCAGGTGGCCTCCACGCCGATCCCGGCAGGAGTGAGCATGCCGAGGCCGGTGACGGCGATGGCGGGGCCGTTCATCACCCGCCACCTTCACGCGCAGCCGGGCGTGGAACAGCGATGGCTTTGTTCACGTCGGCCGTCACCGCCCGGCGGCTTCGGGTTTGCGTGGTGTCACGGTCTACGCCTGCTGTGGCTGGGCGGCGGGGGTGGGCTGCTGTGCGGCCTCGGCCAGGGTGGTGTCCAGGGTCATGCCGTCCGCGCGGGTGCCGGATTTTTCGGCTGCCATGACGGCCAACTCGGTCAGGGACAGGGAGTCCATGTCCAGCTGGCGGAAGGTGGTCTGCGCGGTGACGTGCGAGGTGTCGATGCCGATCTCGAACAGCATCGCGACGAGCCTGTCGTACATACGGTCTCCATGGCGGAAGGAAAGGGTGGTAGGCGCTTGGCCCGCGGCGGGTGCGGCGGTACGGGTGGTGATGTGGGCGGCGAGCGCATCGATGCTGGGGTGGCGCCTCATGTCGGCGATGGGCAGTGTCACGCCGTACCTTGCTTCGAGGTCGGCTGTGATGATCACTTCTTCCATCGAGGTGACGCCGAGTGCGTCCAGGGGCGTCTGCGGGTCGATGTCCTGGGTGGCGACTTCCAGGAGCGCGGCGAGGTGACCTGTCAGCCAGTGGCGGATCTCCACCGGGGTGGGGGGCTGGCTCACGTGACCTCGTTCCGGGGCGTGGCGTCTGTGGCGTTCACCGTTGAGAGGTAGTGCTGGCGGCAGTCACCGCGCCGGAGTTTGCCGCTGGTGGTACGCGGTAGCGTGCCGCGCCGGGCCGCGACCACGTCGTGGGGACGCACGCCGTGGCGTTCGGCGACCGCCGTCTGGACCCGGCGGCGCAGGCCGATGTCCTCGGCGACGCCGGGACCGGCGGCGAGTTCGACCATGACGATCAGACGGTCGCCTTCGGCGTCGGTGCCGGGTACGGCGAAGGCGGCCACGCCGCCGGGTACGGCTTCACCGATGGCGCGGCGGACGGTGTCCTCGATATCGCTCGGGGCGTGGTTGGCGCCGTGGATGATGACGACGTCCTTCAGCCGGCCCAGCACGAACACCTCCTCTTCGTGCAGGAACCCGTGGTCGCCGGTGCGCATCCAGCCGTCCTGGCTGCCGTCCGCGGTCTTGAGGGTGCATTCGAACGACTCGGCGGAGCGCCCGGGCCGGCGCCAGTAGCCGGCCGCGATGTTGGGGCCGCGGAGCCAGAGCTCTCCGACCTGTCCGGGTTCCTGCTCGACGCCGCGCGGGCTGCGGCCGGTGGCGGCAAGTACTTCGTCGCAGACGAGGGTGGCGCCGTCGTCGGTCTCCACGGTCACGGTACGGGTGGTCTCGTCACGGGCGGCCCGGGTGGCCGAGACCCCGAAGCGGATCGTGACGCCCAGGCCGGTGAGCCCACGGGTGACCTCTTCGCCGGCGCACGGCTCCCAGCCGGTCAGCAGGGCCTGGTCGCGGACGAGCAGGGTGACGGAGGAGCCGAGCGAGCGCCACGCGGTGGCCATCTCGCAGGCCACCACTCCCCCGCCGATGACGACGAGCCTCTCGGGCACCGCATCGGCCGTGGTGGCCTGCCGGTTGGTCCACACACCGATCCGGTCGAGTCCTTCGACCGGCGGCAGCGCGGGTTCCGTGCCGGGGCTGAGGACGACCGCGAGCCGGGCCCGAAGGGTGTGGACCGCACCGTCGGCTCGGGTCACCTCCACCCGGCGCTCTCCGGCGAGCCGGCCGTGCCCTCGTGCGAGAGGTATGCCGGCGCCGTTCAGCCAGCCGGCCTGACCGGTGTCGTCACCGCGGCCGGTGAACCGGTCGCGGCGGGCCAGGACCTGCGCCGGGTCGAGCGCCGCGGTCACCGCCTGCCGGGCCCCGTCGACCGACCGTGCGGCCTCCCGGGCCGCGCCGGGCCGCAGCAGGGCCTTGCTCGGCACGCACGCACGGTAGGAGCATTCGCCGCCGACCATCTCGGCCTCCACGACGACGGCCGTCAGCCCTGACCGCACGACCCGGTCGGCGGCGACCTCGCCGCCCGGCCCGCCACCGATCACGACGACGTCGTACGCGTCCTCCATCAGCCGTGCACCAGCGGGGTGTCCACGAGGTGCTCGGCCAGGAACCACACCTGCGCCTCGCCGGAACGGATGACGTCGGAGACGAGCAGGTCGGTGCTGCCCTCGTCGCCCTCGGCCGCGATCCGGGCGGCGGCGTCCCGCGCGTCGATCAGGATCCGCTCGTGTGCGTCGAGGAGCCGCGACAGCATGACGGGGACCGGCTCCACACCGTCCGGCGGCCGGGGAATCGCGGTCAGCTCCGCGACGTGGCGCGGGTCTGCGACCGCGACGCCGCCGAGGCTCTGGATCCGCTCGGCCAGCACGTCCACGACGGCCAGTTGGGCCTCCGCGTGCTTGTCCAGCATGAGGTGGAGCGAGTAGAAGGTCGCCCCGCGCATGAGCCAGTGGTGCTTCTTGTAGAGGGAGTACAGGATCTGCGTGTCGGCGAGTACGCGGTTCAGCCGCTGGCACGCGTACATGCGGGTGTCGTGGCCGAGGCCGATCGGCAGCTGCTTGAGCGTGCCGAACGCCTGGGTCTCGGCGCCCTTCTGGTGCAGCAGCGGCTGGCCGCCGTCGATCGGAGGTGCGGTGGGTGATGCGGTGATCGCGGTTTCCATCAGGTGCTCCTGGTCGGATGGGTGGGAGGGTCCGGCCGCCCGGGAGGGGGCGTAGGGCGGCCGGACCCGGTCAGCGGGGCGTGCGGTCAGCGCACGCCGTGGGTGGCGGTCTGCGAAGCCGCCGGGGCCGTCCGGTGCAGGACGAGCCGGGTCAGCAGCCCGCTGCCGAGACCGGCCACGAGCGCGAGGGCCGCCCACCACAGCGGGTACGGCGTGAGGCCGAGGGCCGCGTCGAGGGACCGGGCGCCGGGGCCGGTGGCGGCGAGGGCGGCGGCGGTCCCGATGAGGACGAGCGGATACTCGTATCCGTCGTTCTGCACCCAGAGGCCGTTGTGCCACTTCACGGTGAGCGCGACCGTCATGACCCCGATGACCCCGGTAGCGGCGAGCGGGGTCAGGAGGCCGGCGGCGAGCAGCAGGCCCGATCCGATCTGGCCACCGCCCGCCGTCAGGGCGGTGAGGGCTCCGCCCCGGAAGCCGTCGGCGCGGAACTCCTCCGTGCCGCCGTCGAGCCCCCTGCCGCCCAGGTGCGAGCTGATCTTCTGCACCCCATGGCCGGCGACGAGCAGGCCCATCAGCAGACGCAGGATCAGAAGGCCGGTGTCCAAGGAGGTCAGCCGGCCGCGTGCGCGCCGATGACGCTCTGCGCGTACACGACACCCAGGCCGTACGCGCCCGCGTGGGCCTTGACGATCTCCATGACCGCGCCGTACGTCTCCTGACGCGCCCAGTCGCGCTGCAGCTCCAGGAGCACCTGCACCCAGGTCACCGGCACCGCGCCGGCGGCGATCATCCGCTGGAGGGCGTGCTCGTGGGCGGCCGGGCTGACGCCGCCGGAGGCGTCGGAGACGACGAACACCTCGTATCCCTGCTCAAGGGCGGAGAGCGCGGGCAGCACGAGGCAGACCTCGGTCCACAGGCCGGAAAGGATGATCTTCTTGCGGCCGGTCGCCTTGACCGCCGCCACGAGCGCCTCGTCCTCCCAGGCGTTCATGGTCGTACGGTCGATGACCTCGTGTTCGGGGAAGACCTCGGCGAGCTGTGGCAGCAGGGGCCCGGAGAACGACTCGGCGGCGACCGTGGTCAGGACGGCCGGCACATCGAAGGCCTGAGCCGCCTTGGCGAGACCCACCGTGCTGTTGATGATCGCGGCGCGGTCACCGCTTCCGGTGCCGAAGAACATCTGCGGCTGGTGGTCCACGAAGAGCATGACGGCGTTGTCGGGCGTCAGGAGGTCCGCGCTCGGGCCGGCCTGGACCTTGGTGATGTCGAACATGGGGGGTCCTTACGTTGTTGGTGGGTTGATTCCGGTCACTCGTAGGATCGGGAGACC
>NZ_JBHWVJ010000056.1:0-33963 GCF_042736725.1 Streptomyces sp. NPDC060028
CCTCCTGCAGGCCCACCAGAGCGGTGGCGTGCGTCAGGTTCGGGAAGTACCCGATCCGCACCTCGGAGGCGGAGAGCGGCTTGCCGGCGGTGGCGACGTTGGCCGACTTGTCCTTCGGCTCGTCCTTCTTGGCTTCGGAACCGTAGCCGCAGGAGGCGAGCGCGCCGATCAGGAGCGGCAGGGCGGCAGCGGCGACGACGCCGCGGCGCACGCCGACGGAAGAGCGCGGATTACGGGTGGTGATACCGGTGGCAGGCACGGGAGGACTTCCTCTCGAAGCGCCGTGTGGTCACGACGCAGGTCTTCGTCCATGGGGCAAGGGCTGGTTCAGCTCGGAGTGGTGGGCGCGCATGCAGTGCGCGTACGTCATCGCGCACATCGCGCCACCCCTCCCTGGCCACTGCCGAGGGCGCCGCTGCCGACGCGGCCACCCTCCTTGGCGAAGGTGGAATAGATGTCGGAGAGCATGATCTAGAAGTCCCACCCTTCTTCATCCGCCTGGACGGTCGTCTCGGCCTTGGAGGCGAAGGACTCGCCCGCCATGCCCGCCGCCAGGGTGGTTCCGTCAGCCGGGTCGATCAGCAGGAAGGACCCGGTACGGCGCGAGTCGGCGTACGCGTCGAGCGCCAGCGGCTCGGCGGTACGGACGACCACACGGCCGATGTCGTTGGCCACGAGCTGCCCGGGGTTCGGGTGCTGCGACAGGTCGTCCAGGGTCAGCCGCGAGGGGATCTCCTTGACGATGGCCTTGACCGTGCGCGTCGTGTGCTTGATCAGCACCCGGGCGCCGACGGCCAGCGGCTGGTCCGCCACGTGGCAGACCGTCGCCTCGACGTCCTGCGTGGTGGCCGGGGCGCTCGCGGAAGGCGCGATCAGGTCGCCGCGCGAGATGTCGATGTCGTCCTTCAGACGCACCGTCACCGACTGCGGGGCCCACGCGATGTCCACCGGCTCACCCAGGGCGTCGATGCCCTCGATGACCGAGGTGCGCCCCGACGGCAGGACGGTCACGGCCTCGCCGACGCGCAGCACGCCGGAGGCGATCTGGCCCGCGTAGCCCCGGTAGTCGGGGTGCTCGGCGGTCTGCGGGCGGATCACGTACTGCACCGGGAAACGCGCCGGGCAGGCCGTGAGGTCGTGGCTGACCGGGACGGTCTCCAGGTGCTCCAGCACCGTGGGGCCCCCGTACCAGTCCATGTGCGCGGAGGGCTCGACCACGTTGTCCCCGGCCAGGGCCGAGATCGGGATCGCGGTGATCTCCGGGACGCCCAGGTCGGAGGCGTACGCGGTGAACTCCTCGGCGATCGCCGCGAAGACGGCCTCCTCGTAGCCCACCAGGTCCATCTTGTTGACGGCCAGGACCACGTGCGGGACCCGCAGCAGGGCCGCGACGGCCGCGTGCCGGCGGGTCTGCTCGATCACGCCGTTGCGGGCGTCGACCAGCACCACGGCCAAGTCGGCGGTGGAGGCGCCGGTGACCATGTTGCGGGTGTACTGCACGTGCCCGGGGGTGTCGGCGAGGATGAACCGGCGGCGGGCGGTGGCGAAGTAGCGGTAGGCGACGTCGATGGTGATGCCCTGCTCCCGCTCGGCCCGCAGGCCGTCGGTGAGGAGCGCGAGGTCGGGGGCGTCCTGGCCGCGCTGGGCGGAGACGGCCTCGACGGCCTCCATCTGGTCGGTCAGGACCGACTTGGAGTCGTGCAGCAGGCGGCCCACCAGGGTGGACTTGCCGTCGTCGACGGAACCGGCGGTCGCGAAGCGCAGCAGCGTGGTCGCCGACAGGTCGGCGAACTGCTCTGTGGTGCTGGTCATTTCTAGAAGTACCCTTCGCGCTTGCGGTCTTCCATCGCGGCCTCGGACATCTTGTCGTCGGCGCGGGTGGCGCCCCGCTCGGTGAGCCGGGAGACGGCGATCTCGGCGATCACGGCGTCCAGCGTGGTGGCGGCGGAGTCGACGGCGCCCGTGCAGGACATGTCGCCCACGGTGCGGTAACGGATCAGGCGGGTCTCGGGGACCTCGCCCTCCTTGGCGCCGCCCCACTCGCCGGCCGTCAGCCACATGCCGTTGCGCAGGAACACCTCGCGCTCGTGGGCGAAGTAGATCTCCGGGAGCTCGATCTCCTCACGGGCGATGTACTGCCACACGTCCAGCTCGGTCCAGTTGGACAGCGGGAAGACGCGCACGTGCTCGCCGGGTGCGTGGCGGCCGTTGTAGAGCTGCCACAGTTCGGGGCGCTGGCGGCGCGGGTCCCACTGGGAGAACTCGTCGCGCAGGGAGAAGACGCGCTCCTTGGCGCGGGCCTTCTCCTCGTCGCGGCGGCCGCCGCCGAAGACGGCGTCGAACTTGAGCTGCTGGATCGCCTCGGTGAGCGGGACGGTCTGCAGCGGGTTGCGGGTGCCGTCGGGGCGCTCGCGCAGCTTGCCGGCGTCGATGTAGTCCTGGACGGACGCCACGTGCAGGCGCAGGCCGTGCTCGGCAATCGTGCGGTCGCGGTACTCCAGGACCTCGGGGAAGTTGTGCCCGGTGTCCACGTGCAGGAGCGTGAAGGGCACCGGCGCGGGCGCGAACGCCTTGAGCGCCAGGTGCAGCATGACGATGGAGTCCTTGCCGCCGGAGAAGAGGATCACCGGCTTCTCGAACTCGCCCGCCACCTCGCGGAAGATGTGCACGGCCTCCGACTCGAGGGCGTCGAGGTGCGACAGCGCGTACGGCGCGGAGCCGGAGGAATTGTCCGCAGCGTCGTGCAGGTGGGCGACGGTGGTCGTCATGCCAGACCCCTCTCGGTGAGCAGCGCGTGCAGGGCCGAGGCCGACTCCTGCACGGACTGCGTGTGCGACTCGATACGGAGGTCCGGGGACTCCGGCACCTCGTACGGGTCGTCGACCCCGGTCAGACCGGAGATCTCGCCCGCCGCCTGCTTGGCGTACAGGCCCTTCACGTCACGCTCCGAGCAGACCTCGACCGGGGTGGCCACGTGGACCTCCAGGTACGCGGTTCCCTCGGCGGCGTGCCGCTTGCGGACGGCCTCGCGGCTGTCCGCGAACGGCGCGATCACCGGCACGAGGGCCTTGACGCCGTTGCTCGCCAGCAGTTCGGCGACGAAGCCGATCCGCTGCACGTTGGTGTGCCGGTCCTCGCGGCTGAAACCGAGGCCGGCGGACAGGAACTCGCGGATCTCGTCTCCGTCGAGGACCTCCACGCGGTGGCCCTCGGCGCGCAGCCGCTCGGCCAGCGCGTGGGCGATGGTGGTCTTGCCCGCGCTCGGCAGCCCGGTCAGCCACACGGTGGCGCCCTGGTCGCTCACGCTCATCTGCTCTGTCTCCGTAGGTTCGTCACGTTCCGTCATCAGCCGTGCAGTCCGCACTCGGTCTTGGCCCGTCCGGCCCAGCGGCCGGCCCGCGCGTCCTCGCCCTCGGCCACGCGGCGGGTGCAGGGGGCGCAGCCGACGGAGGCGTAACCGTCCGTCAGCAGCGGGTTGGTGAGCACCCCGTGCTCCAGCACGTACGCGTCCACGTCGTCCTGGGTCCAGCGGGCGATCGGCGAGATCTTGACCTTCTGCCGCTTCTCGTCCCAGCCGACCACCGGGGTGTTCGCCCGGGTCGGGGACTCGTCGCGGCGCAGCCCCGTCGCCCAGGCCTCGTACGCGGTCAGGCCCTCTTCCAGGGGCTTGACCTTGCGCAGCGCGCAGCACAGGTCGGGGTCGCGGTCGTGCAGCTTCGGACCGTGCTCGGCGTCCTGCTCGGCCACCGTCCGGCGCGGGGTCAGCGTGATGACGTTGACGTCCATCACGGCTTCGACCGCGTCACGGGTGCCGATGGTCTCCTCGAAGTGGTAGCCCGTGTCGAGGAAGACCACGTCCACGCCGGGGAAGGCGCGGGAGGCCAGGTGGGCGACGACCGCGTCCTCCATGGAGGAGGTCACGGCGAACTTCCGGCCGAAGGTCTCGGCCGCCCAGGTGAGGATCTCCAGGGGGGAGGCGTCCTCGAGGTCCCGGCCCGCCTGCTCGGCCAGCGCCTTGAGGTCGCGCGTCCCCTGAACGCCCTGAACGTCCTGAGCATTCTGAGTGGTCGTCATATCTGGTCCCCTCCAGCGGTGTTGGACTGAACACCCCGGGCCAGCAGCCCGAGGTACTTCAGCTGGAAGGCTCGGTTGCAGGCCCGGCATTCCCACGCGCCGTGCCCGGTTTCGTTGGGAAACAGGTCCTCGTCGCCGCAGTACGGGCAGTAGAACGGTGCGGCGCGCTCGCTCACGAGAGGCTCTTCTCGTCGGCGCGGGCGACCCAGGCCGCGAAGCGCTCGCCGTCCTCGCGCTGCTCCTCGTAGCTCTTGACGACCCGCTCGACGTAGTCGGGCAGACCGGCCGAGGTGACCTTGAGGCCGCGGACCTTGCGGCCGAAGCCGGCCTCCAGGCCGAGGGCGCCGCCCAGGTGGACCTGGTAGCCCTCCACCTGGTTGCCGTCGTCGTCCAGGACCAGCTGGCCCTTGAGACCGATGTCCGCCACCTGGATACGGGCGCAGGCGTTCGGGCAGCCGTTGATGTTGATGGTGAGCGGCTCGGCGAAGTCCGGCAGGCGGCGCTCCAGCTCGTCGATCAGCGCGGCGCCGCGCGCCTTGGTCTCGACGATGGCCAGCTTGCAGAACTCGATGCCGGTGCAGGCCATCGTGCCGCGGCGGAACGGGGACGGGTTGACCCGCAGGTCCAGCGCCTCCAGGGCCGAGACGACCGAGTCGACGCGGTCCGCCTCGATGTCGAGCACGACCATCTTCTGCTCGGCCGTCGTGCGCAGGCGGCCGGAGCCGTGCTGCTCGGCGACATCCGCGATCTTGGTCAGGGTGGCGCCGTCCACGCGGCCGACGCGGGGCGCGAAGCCGACGTAGAAGCGGCCGTCCTGCTGCTGGTGGACGCCGACGTGGTCGCGCCACTGGCCGCTGGGCTGCTCGGGGGCGGGGCCGTCGGTCAGCTCGCGCCCCAGGTACTCGTCCTGCAGGACCTGGCGGAACTTGGCCGGGCCCCAGTCCGCGACGAGGAACTTCAGGCGGGCGCGGGTGCGCAGCCGGCGGTAGCCGTAGTCACGGAAGATCGAGATGACGCCCTCGTAGACCTCCGGGACCTCGTCGAGCGAGACCCAGGTGCCCAGGCGCACACCCAGCTTGGGGTTGGTGGACAGGCCGCCGCCGACCCAGACGTCGAAGCCGGGGCCGTGTTCGGGGTGGTTCACGCCGACGAAGGCGATGTCGTTGATCTCGTGCGCCACGTCGAGCAGCGGCGAGCCGGAGACCGCGGACTTGAACTTGCGGGGCAGGTTGGAGAAGGCCGGGTTGCCCACGATCCGGCGCTGGATCTCCTCGATGGCGGGGGTGCCGTCGATGATCTCGTCCCGGGCGATGCCGGCGACCGGCGAACCGAGGATGACGCGGGGCGTGTCACCGCAGGCCTCGGTGGTGGAGAGGCCGACGGCCTCCAGGCGGCGCCAGATCTCCGGGACGTCCTCGATCCGGATCCAGTGGTACTGCACGTTCTGGCGGTCGGTGAGGTCGGCCGTGCCGCGGGCGAACTCCTGCGAGATCTCACCGATGACGCGCAGCTGCTCGGTGGTCAGCCGGCCGCCGTCGATGCGCACGCGCAGCATGAAGTACTCGTCGTCCAGCTCCTCCGGCTCCAGGATCGCGGTCTTGCCGCCGTCGATCCCGGGCTTGCGCTGGGTGTACAGGCCCCACCAGCGCATGCGGCCGCGCAGGTCGTTGGGGTCGATCGAGTCGAAGCCCCGCTTGGAGTAGATCGTCTCAATGCGTGTCCGCACGTTGAGACCGTCGTCGTCCTTCTTGAACTGCTCGTTGCCGTTGAGGGGCGTGTGGTGTCCGACGGCCCACTGACCCTCACCGCGGTGACGGCCGGTCTTGCGGCGCGCGGCGGCTGCGGGAGCTGCGGCTGCGGGCGTTTCGGGGGTGGCGGCCATGGCGGTACGTCCTTCTTCGGCGGCTCAAGGCGGGGGCAGGGGGGAGCGGCGTGACCCCTGGGCGCGGAGCGGGTGTGGCTGATCGCCGCCGCTCGTTTCCGGTTGTGCCGGTGCGTTGGGCGGTGGTCTGCCTACAGGGGACTTGCGAGGTGTGGCGCGTCCACGACGGCTGCGTGGAGGCGCGGTGCGGCGGTGGCTGGTTCCGTCAGCGCGCCGGACAGATGGCGCTGGACATGCGGCCGAGGTCGACGTGCCGCCGACTCACCAAGGCAATTCCAGCTCCGTTCATGGCGGAAGCGTGTCATGTGGCGATTGGAGGAGTCCACTACTGTCCACGATTCGGACGAAGTCGTCCCGGATCATGAGACGACGTGACGGGCGTCACGCCGGTCGGCCGGTTCCGCCTCCGAAACCGGCCTCAGGGGCGGCGGCGGCGCGCAGGCGGGTCCGGGCACCGCCCCGGAGGGGCTACGCGCCGGGCCAGGGGCCGGGGGTCGGGGTGTCTTCCTTGGGTTCCGTTTCCGTGTGGAAGAGCTTGAAGCCGCGGCGGAGGTAGTTGTCCATCGCCGTCGGGCCGTCCTGGCTGCACGTGTGGAGCCAGACCCGCCGGGTCGGCTCCAGCTCCGGCCAGCGCTCCGCGAGGGACCAGGCCCGGGCGATGCCCACCGACAGCAGGTGCCCGCCGATCCGGCGGCCCCGGAAGTCCGGCAGCAGGCCGAAGTACATGATCTCCACCACGCCGTCCGGCTGCGGGTCGAATTCCACGTACCCGGCCGGCGTGCCCCGGTCGTACGCCACCCACGTCTCCACACCGGGCCGCCCCAGCTGCTCCACCCACTGCGCGCGGGTCAGGGACAGCCGGTCCGTCCAGTGGATGTCACCGCCCACCGAGGCATAGAGGAAGCGGCTGAATTCGGGGGAGGGCACCTCCGCCCGGGCGACGGTGATCTCCGGGCCGGGAACGGCCGCCGGGACCAGGTCCTGCGGCGAGGTCATTTCCAGGGACCAGGTGGTGAGGGTGATGGTGCTCATGCGGTTCAGGGAATCACGCCGGGTCCCGTCCGGCCCAGGCGGGCCCTGATCACCGCGGGCGCCGTGGAGTGGGGGAGCAGCGCCGCCGGGTCCGCGGGGCGGATCAGCTCCACCTCCACGTCCCCCGCGAAGCGGTACGGCCGGTGCGTCAGCACCCCGGCCAGGCGGCGCCGTACCCGCGACAGCTCCGCCCGCACCGTCACCGTCCGCGTCGGGTCGCCGAACAGCTCCGCGGAGAGCTCCGCGGCCGACCGCCCCCGCGGGGACTCCGCCAGCAGGAACAGCAGCTCCGCATGGCGCGGGCTCAGCTCCTGAGACCAACTGCCCGCGGCCCCGTGGACCGTCGCCGAGCAGGACCCGGCCCGGCTGAGGTCGAGTACGATCCGCGCGGCCGCCGCGTCCCGGCGCTCCCCGGTGACGCTCAGCAGCCACCCGCCCGGCAGCGGCTCCGCCACGCAGTCGCCGAGCTGCGGGACCCACACCCGGCCGGGCCCGAAGGACTTCGGCAGCGGGATCCGGTCCGCGGGCGCCAGCCCCGTCACGGCCGCGGTCCAGCCGTTCGCGTCCACGGCCACGGCCCGCCCCGGGATCCGGGCCAGCAGTGGCGCCGCCATGGACCGCAGCCGCTCCAGCGACTCCAGGTGCCGCACCCGCAGCTCCCGCTCGGCGAGCCGGGCCACCGAGCTCACCCACGCCAGCGTCGCCGGGTGCATGGTGGCCAGCGGCCCGCTGACGTCGACCACGCCCAGCAGCCGGCCGTCCCTGGGGTCCCGTACGGGAGCCCCCGCGCAGGTCCAGTCGTGGTGGCTGGAGACGAAGTGCTCCGCCGAGAACACCTGGACCGGCCGCCGGGCCACCAGGGCGGTGCCCACCCCGTTCGTGCCGACCACGGCCTCGTCCCAGTCGGCGCCCACCGCGAAGCCGAGCC
This sequence comes from Streptomyces sp. NPDC060028, assembly GCF_042736725.1. Taxonomy (NCBI): domain Bacteria; kingdom Bacillati; phylum Actinomycetota; class Actinomycetes; order Kitasatosporales; family Streptomycetaceae; genus Streptomyces; species Streptomyces sp. NPDC060028. The sequence continues at coordinate 7,917 of NZ_JBHWVJ010000056.1, forward strand.
GGTCCGCCTTGCGCAGGATCGAGGTGTGGCCCTCCCGCCACAGCAGCCGGCCGTCCGCGTCGGCGACGACCATGATGTGGAGCGCGTCGTCCAGCTCGGGCAGCAGCCCCTCGCGCAGCAGCGGCAGGACCTCGCGCAGCGGCGAGGTCTGGCGACGCTCCTCCGTCTCGGCGGCGGACAGCACCCGGGAGCGCGCGTCGCGGTCCGGGTGCACCCCGCCGGCCAGCATCCGGCGCCAGGACTCGGCGATCTCCGGCCGGGGGGCCGCCGGCGGCCGGCCGCCGCCCAGCGCGGCCGCCCGTACCCCCTTGAGCAGACGCGCGGCATCCCGCGCGTCCATGGCCGAGATGCGCGCCACATCGACTGCGCTGCCTGTGGTGTGGGCCACCGGAACCTCCCCGTGTGGAACAGGACCGTACGACGGTTGCCGCCCGGGCGGTCCGGTCGCGCCGCTTCCCCTGGCACGTCCGGCGGGCGGCTGTCGACTCAAAGGTTGCAACGGTATGCAACTCTCGCCAAGTCCCGGTCGGTCGACCGAAACTGTCCGGACGCCGCTGAGCGGCGTGACAGCTCCTCCTCGGGGCTTCTCGGATCAGGGGTGGTGCCGAGTCGGCGCGGCGCCACCTCTGCTCCAGGTCAACGGGTCCGGGTCTGGGCGCGTGGCGGTTTGGGGACTTCCGCTAGCCCGTGATCCGCGCCCGTTCCACCACCGCCCCCAGATCGAGACTGTGCGGCAGCGTGCCGAAGGCCGCGCCCCAGTCACCGCCCAGCCGGGACGCGCAGAACGCGTCCGCGACCTCCGGCGGGGCCCAGCGCACCAGCAGCGAGCCCTGCAGGACCAGCGCCATGCGTTCCACGACCCGGCGGGCCCGCGCCTCGATGCCCTCCAGGTCGGCGAGCTCGGTCAGCAGGTTCTTGATGGCCGAATCCAGCCGGTGGTCGGCGCCCCGGGCCCGCCCGACCTCCTGGAGGAACGCGTTCAGTGCCTGCGGCTCCCGCTGGAGGGCCCGCAGTACGTCCAGGGCCTGGACGTTGCCCGAGCCCTCCCAGATGGAGTTCAGCGGAGACTCGCGCAGCAGTCTGGGCAGGCCGGACTCCTCGACGTAGCCGTTGCCGCCCAGACATTCCAGGGCCTCCGCCACCATCGGCGTACAGCGCTTGGTCACCCAGTATTTCGCCGCGGGCACCGCGATGCGCAGGAAGGCCTTCTCCTGCTCGGTTCCGGCGTCGTACGCGGCCGCCAGGCGCAGCGTCAGCGTGGTGGCCGCCTCCGACTCCAGGGCGAGGTCGGCCAGCACGTTGCGCATCAGCGGCTGGTCGATGAGCGGCGCTCCGAAAGCAGAGCGGTGCTCCGCATGGTGCACGGCCTGCGTCAGCGCCTGCCGCATCAGCGAGGCCGAACCGATCACACAGTCCAGCCGGGTCGCCGCGACCATCTCGATGATGGTCCGCACCCCCCGGCCCTCCTCGCCCACCCGCCGCGCCCACGTCCCGTCGAACTCCACCTCACTCGAAGCGTTCGACTTGTTGCCCAGCTTGTCCTTCAGCCGCTGGATCGCGAACACGTTGCGCGTCCCGTCCGGCAGCACCCGCGGCACCAGGAAGCACGTCAACCCGCCGGGCGCCTGCGCCAGCACCAGGAATCCGTCCGACATCGGCGCCGAACAGAACCACTTGTGACCCGTCAGCAGGTACTCGCCCGAAGCGTCCAACGGCACGGCCGCCGTGGTGTTCGCCCGTACGTCGCTGCCGCCCTGCTTCTCCGTCATCCCCATGCCGAACAGCACTCCGGCCTTCTGCCCGGCCGGCCGTAGGCCCTCCTCGTACACGTGCGAGGTCAGCCGCGGCTCCCATTCGGCGGCCAGCTCCGGATCCGTCCGCAGCGCGGGCACCGCCGCGTGCGTCATCGAGACCGGGCAGCCGTGCCCCGCCTCCGCCTGCGACCACACGAAGAACCCGGCCGCACGGCGCAGGTGCCCGGCCGGCCGGCCCCACGCGTCGGTGAGCCCGGCAGAGACGGCCTGCCCCAGCAGGCGGTGCCAGGCCGGGTGGAACTCCACCTCGTCGATCCGGTTGCCGTAGCGGTCGTGTGTCCGCAGCACGGGCGGATTCTCGTTCGCCTGCGTCCCCCACAGCTGGGCCTGCGCGGAGCCCGCCGCCCGCCCGAGGTCGCCGAGCTCCTCCCTTGCGCTGTCCAGGAGTTCGGGATCCGCGCCCGCGAGATGCCGCTCGACGCCCTCGCTCAGGACCCGGTCGCTGCCGTATACGTCATAGCCCACCAGGGGAGGGGCCTGGTTGCTGACTGTGTGGGTGGTGGCTGCCATGCGGATACCGTAAGGACGTGCAGCCAGCAAAAGAAACACCCGAGCGGATCCCAGGTCGGCTCCACCGGGCACGGGCCCTCTATCGCAACGTCTCCAAGCGCAAGATGGCATGGCTGCTCCTGAAGGACACCGTGAACTCGTGCATCGAGTACCGGATCCTCGGGCTCGCGGCGGAGGCGGCCTTCTTCACGCTGCTCTCGCTCCCGCCGCTCTTCCTCGGCCTCCTGGGCCTGCTCGGCTACGTGGACGGCTGGACGAACACCCAGTCCGTGGCCAGCATCGAGGAGAACATCCTGGGCGCCGTCGGCACCGTCCTGTCCGACCGGGGCGTCAACGACATCGCCCGCCCCATGCTGGACGACGTCACCGGCCGCGGCCGCCCCGACCTGATCTCGCTCGGCTTCGCCTTCGCCCTGTGGTCCGGCTCGCGCGCGGTCAACGTCTTCATCGACACCATCACCGTCATGTACGGGCTCGACGGCCAGCGGGGCATCGTCAAGACCCGGCTGCTGGCCTTCCTGCTGTACGTGGTCGCCCTGCTGATCGGCGCGATCGTGCTGCCGCTCATGGTGGTCGGCCCGGACGCGGTGGTGCGGATGGTGCCCTGGGGCACGGAAGTGATCGCGGTGCTGTACTGGCCCACCGTCACGCTGCTCTCCATCGCCTTCCTGACGACGCTCTACCACGTATCCGTCCCCGTGCGCTCGCCGTGGATCGAGGACGTGCCCGGCGCGCTGGTGGCCCTGGCGATGTGGGTGGTGGGCTCGTTCCTGCTGCGGATCTACCTCACCAACACCGTGGAGGGGCCGACGATCTACGGCTCCCTCGCCGCGCCGGTGGCCGTCCTGCTGTGGATCGGCATCTCGGCCTTCGCGGTCCTCGTCGGCGCGGCCGTCAACGCCGCCATCGACCGCGTCTGGCCCTCGGTGGCCACGGCCGCGGCGCGCGAGGCGAACGAGCGCGTCCGCGAGGCCGAGGCCGCCCGGCTCATCGCCAGGGCAGCCGCCTGGCGGGCCTTGGCCGAGGGGGAGTCCGAGGATGACGAGGACGGCGGCATGCCGTCGGAGTTCCCCGAACGCTGGTCGAATTTCCTGCCGCCCGAGGACTACCACTCGCGCCTGCGCAAGCACTGACGCGGGCTCCGGGCCGGCGGCGTAGCGTGAGGTCCGTGTACGAGGAACACCGCTCGCTCCTGGTCCCCGGGGCCGTGCTGTGGCGCGCCGCCGGAGCGGGCGGCGCCGCGGTGCTGCCCGACGGGTGCATGGACCTGCTGTGGGTGGACGGGCGGCTGCTCGTCGCGGGCCCCGACACCGGGCCGCACCGCGCGGGGGAAGTGGCCGGCTCCGCCTTCGCCGGACTGCGCCTCGCCCCCGGCACCGCGCCCGCGCTGCTCGGCGTACCGGCCCGGGAACTGCGCGACCGGCGGGTGGAACTGGCCGACCTGTGGCCCGGACCCGAGGTGCGGCGCCTCGCCGAGCGGATCGCCTCGTACGGGGACCCGTGCGCGGGACTGGAGCGGCTGGCCCTCGCCCGCGCCGCCTTGAGCGGACCGCCCGATCCGCTGGCCGCGGAGGCGGCGGCCAGGCTCGGCGCGGGGGAGGCGGTCGCCGCCGTCGCGGCGGCGGTCGGGCTCGGCGAGCGCCAACTGCACCGGCGCTCGCTCGACGCGTTCGGGTACGGCCCGCGCACGCTCGGGCGGGTGCTGCGGCTCCAGCGGGCGCTGGCGCTGGCCCGCCGCGGGCTGCCCCAGGCGGAGGTCGCGCACCGCGCCGGCTACGCAGACCAGGCCCACTACACCCGCGAGGTACGGGCGCTGGCCGGGACCACGCCGGGCGCCTACTGCGCGGCGAGCGCGGCGAACAGCGAGACCCCGCAGCCGTCCGGGTCCAGTACGACGGCGTAGCGCTGGCCCCAGAAGGCGTCCCACGGCTTCAGGTGGCCGGGGTGGCCCGCGGCGGTGAGCTCGGCGTACAGGGCGTCCACCTCGGCGGGGGAATCGCACAGGAAGGCCAGCTCCCGGCGGCTGCTGCGTCCGTCCGGGCGGGTCCAGGACGGGTCGAAGGAGCGGATGGTGTCCTCGGTGTCCCAGGCGATCCGCAGACCCCCGGGCAGGGCCGCCTCCACGTGCGGCTGGTCGGCGGCGTCGGCCGGGACGTCCAGCCCGAGGCGGCGGTAGAAGGCGAGCGAGGCGGCCATGTCGGAGACGACCAGGCCGATCATGTCGAGTCGGGGAGTCATGCCGTCAGATTAGGAGCGGGGACGGCCTGCGGTCTTGAACGAATCGGACACGACACCGCAGGCGCGCACGGCGGCGGAAAAAGAATTGGCGGCCGGGCGAGGGCACTTGTTACGGTGGTGACGTTCCCGCCGGTCGGTGCGGGACCTTGTCGCTCGTGCATGACCCGGAGGTGAGTTCGTTGATGACTGTCGTCACGCAGGGCGCTGCCCGCACTCAGAAGACCATCAATGACACCTCCGTGGTCTCCGGCTGACCTCACACCTCTCCGCGCGCCGCCGAGCGCGAGCGCGCGCTGCCGGGGCCACCCTGTGAAGGGTTCCCCTTGACTCTCTCTTCTGTTTTCCCCTCCCCTCTCACCCCCTTCGGCTGGGACGAAGCGTGGGCGGCGGAGTTCACCCCGTACGCCGAGCAGGGCCTGGTGCCCGGCAGGGTCGTCCGGGTCGACCGCGGCCAGTGCGACGTCATGACGGCGGACGGCATCGTCCGGGCCGACACCGCCTTCGTCACCCCGCACGACCCGCTGCGGGTCATCTGCACGGGTGACTGGGCGGTCGTCGAGACGGCCGGCAACCCGCGGTACGTGAAGGCGTATCTGCCGCGCCGGACCGCCTTCGTACGGTCCACCTCCTCGCAGCGGTCCGAGGGGCAGATCCTCGCCGCCAACGTCGACCACGCGATCATCGCCGTCTCCCTGGCGGTGGAGCTGGACCTGGGGCGCATCGAGCGGTTCCTGGCCCTGGCGTGGGAGTCGGGAGCGCAGCCGCTCGTCGTCCTGACCAAGGCGGACCTCGTCCCGGACCCGGTGTCCCTCGGGCACCTGGTCCAGGACGTCGAGACCACCGCGCCGGGCGTCCAGGTGCTCACCGTCTCCTCCCTGACCGGGGAGGGCACGGAGGTGCTGGCCGCCGTCGTGGCGGGCGGCACGAGCGTGCTGCTCGGCATCTCGGGTGCGGGCAAGTCCACGCTGGCCAACGCGCTGCTCGGCGCGGACGTCATGGAGGTCCAGGAGACGCGCGACATCGACGGCAAGGGCCGCCACACGACCACGACGCGCAACCTCCTCGCCCTGCCGGGCGGAGGCGTCCTGATCGACACCCCCGGGCTGCGGGGCGTCGGGCTGTGGGACGCGCAGGCGGGCGTCGGGCAGGTCTTTTCGGAGATCGAGGAGTACGCCGGGTCCTGCCGGTTCCAGGACTGCGCGCACGAGGCGGAGCCGGGGTGTGCGGTGCTCTCCGCCGTGGACGCGGGGGCGCTGCCGCAGCGGCGGCTGGAGAGCTATCGCAAGCTGCTGCGGGAGAACCAGCGGATCGTCGCGAAAACGGACGCGAGGCTCCGCTCGGAGATCCGCCGCGACTGGCGCCTGAAGGCGGCGCAGGGCCGCGCGAACTTCGCGGCGAAGCGCGGCCGCGGCTGACCCCTGCCGGGCCCCCGCCGGGCCCCTGCCGGGGGCTCGGCGGTCCGGCTTCGGCCGCGCCGGGCCCGTGCCGGGGGCACGGTGGTCAGCCGGGGTCCGACCGCGCCGGGCCCGTGCCGGTGCTCGGCGTGCGCCGGGCTCCGGCCCGGGCCGCGGCTGCGCGCCGGGCGCGGGTCGGGTCGGGTCGGACTCCGGCCCGGCGACAACCAGCCTCGCCGGCGTTCGCGGCGCAGGTCCGGGCGGAGCCCGCGGGCTGGGCGGTAACCGCCCAGCCCGCGATGGAGGCGAGGGCCAGGGTCAGGGTTCGAGGCCCCACGTGAAGACCCGGGTCGGGTGGATGCGGATCACTTCCGGGCTGAAGTACGGGCCCAGCGCGTGCGGGCCGACCTCCAGCGTGGCACGTCCGCGGATCTCCACGCCGCGCACGCGCCACGGCCGGGTGCTCACCAGGTCGTCCACGACCAAAGACAGCCGCGGGTTGGCGACGAGGTTGCGCCACTTCTTCGTCGTGCCCATCGCCGACCCGCCCACCAGGATCGTCCCGTCGTCCTGCGGGAAGAACCCCACCGGGTTCGCCTGCGGCTGCCCGGCCGCGTCCACCGTCGCCAGCCGGCCCAGACGCTGCGACCGCAGGTACGCCAGCTCTGCCTCGCCGAAACCCTTGAACTCCGTCATGACGTACACCCTCGCAGCCGCCGCACCCCACCGCATCGGCCGCCGGCCCTAGGCCGCGGGCCTACGACCACACGACCACGCCCGCCCACGCCCCGACCACCAGCAGGCACGCGAACAACTCCACCAGCACGCTCGTGCCCACCGCCCGCATCACCGCGCGGACCGAGGACCACGCCTCGCCGTGGGTGCCGAGGCGCCGGCGTTCGCACAGGTAGATGCCGCCGACGAAGCCCGGCACGGCCCCCAGCACCGGTACCAGTACGAAGCCCAGGACCGCGCCCGCGCCCGCGTACGCCGTCATCCGGGGGGTGACCCCGACGCCGCGCAGCCGCCTCGGCGGGAGCTGCCACTGCACCACCTGGACCACCAGCAGCAGGGCCGTCGCCGACACCAGCAGGATCCACGCCGTCCCCGACCGTTCGTGCAGCGCCCACCACATCAGCCCCGCCCACACCAGCCAGGTCCCCGGCACGCCCGGGACCAGCACCCCGAGCACCCCGAGCAGCATCACCAGCCCCACCAGGAGCAGCTGAGGCAGATCCATCTGCTCAGCCTGCCCGACCAGGGGCTACCGGGCCACCCAGCCCCGTTCGTACGCGTGCCAGCCCAGCTGGAGCCGGGTCGTCACCCCGGACAGCTCCATCAGGCCCTTCACCCGCCGCTGCACGGTCCGCAGCCCCAGCTCCAGGTGCTTCGCGACGCTCGCGTCCGTCATCCCCGCCAGCAGCAGGGACAGGATCTCCAGGTCCGTGATGTCGGGCCCGCCGTCCCCCTCCTCCGCGTGGCCCGTGGCGCCCAGCCGCAGCGGCAGCGCCTCCCGCCACACCGCCTCGAACAGGCCCGTCAACGATTCCAGCAGCCCCGACGCGTGCACCACCAGCGCCGCCGGCTCCGCGCCCCGCACGGTCAGCGGCACCATCGCCAGCGTCCGGTCCGCGATCACCAGCTTCGTCGGCACCTGCCCCGCCACGCGGATGCGTTCGCCCCGGGCGAGCGCCGTGGACGCCTCCCGGATCCCGCTCGGCGTCGTCAGCACCTCCCGCTCGATGACCACCCGGTACTCGACGCCCCGTACGGCGGCCCGCTCCTCCGCCTCGTTGTCCGTGCCCGTGACCACCTGCGGCCGGCCGCTGACCAGCGCGCACACCTCCTCCACCGCGCCCAGCTGGAGCTGGTGGAAGCGGTGCGCCACCGCGCTCGCACCTGTCACGACCTCCACCAGGTCGTGCACCGCCGGCTCGGCCGCCTCCGCCCGGTACTCCTGCGCCAGCAGCGCCGCGGCCAGCTCCGCCTGCTCCAGCTCGTGCCGCTGCTGGGTCAGCAGCGCGCCCAGCGCCACTCCGGGCGGGGCCGCCACCCACCGGCCCGGCCGGGCCGAGGACTGCGCCGCGAGCCCGTGGCGCTCCAGGTGCCGCAGGGCCCGCTCCGTCTGCGGCACCGGCAGGGTCAGCCGATGGGCCAGGTCGGGCACCTCTGCCGCCCCCAGCGCCACCAGCGCGCGGTACGCCGACTCCTGGCCCTCGTCGAGGCCTATCGCACCCAGCATCCGTCCACCCCACCCTTTCGACCGTGCCTGGCGGGAAGCGGCCACGGCGCAAACCCGCCGCGGACATCATCGCCGCACCCCCCGCGTCTCTGCCAAGGTGACGCCACCGCAGCACCAACATCCGCTGGCCAGAAGCCATTTACGCGGCTCGTTTGCCGTGCAATGCAGTAGTTGGCCGGAATTCACCTGGGGAGAGCGATGCGCCCGATATCGCGTACGGCACTGGGAGCGGCCATCGCGGCCGTCCTGGCCGTCACCGCCGTCGGCCAGTCCACGGCACAGCCGAGCGACGGAGGGCCGGACAAGAGACCGCTCGTGGGCAGCGAGGCGGCCGGAAAGCAGCCCGCCGCGCCCGTCACGGTGACCCTGGTCACCGGTGACCGGATCGTGGTCTCCACCGACGCGGCCGGCCGCACCGCCGCCACGGCCATGCCCCGCGAGGACGGCTCGCAGCCGATCGTGCAGACCCGCCAGTCGGGCAAGGACCTCTACGTCTACCCGCAGGGCGCGGCCAAGGCCCTCGTCGCGGGCACGGTGGACGAGGAGCTCTTCAACGTCACCGGCCTGATCCGGCAGGGCTACGACGACGCGCACGCCAAGAAGCTCCCGCTCATCGCCGTCTACGACGGCTCCGTGAACCTCGTGCGCAGCGCCCCGCCCGTGCCCCGCGGCGCCGAGCGCTCCCTCGTCCTCGGCTCCATCGGCGGTGTCGCACTCGCCGCGGACAAGCAGCAGGCCGCCGACTTCTGGGCCGACGTCACCGGCGCCGCCGCGGACCCCCGCTCCCGCTCCGCCGCGCCCGGCGGGCTGAAGAAGCTGTGGCTGGACGGCAAGGTGCAGGCGAACCTGGAGCGTTCCACCAAGCAGGTGAACGCCACCGCCGCCTGGGCCGCCGGATACGACGGCAAGGGCACCAAGGTCGCCGTCCTCGACACCGGCACCGACCTGGAACACCCCGACCTCAAGGGCCGGGTCACCGAGTCGAAGAACTTCACCGACTCCGACACCGACGCCGACCGGCAGGGCCACGGCACCCACACCATCTCCACCGTCGGCGGCTCCGGCGCGGAGAGCGGCGGCGCCAAGAAGGGCGTCGCCCCCGGCGCCGAGCTGCTCAGCGGCAAGGTCCTCAACGACGGGGGCTACGGCCTGGACTCGTGGATCATCGCGGGCATGGAGTGGGCCGTCGCGTCCAAGGCCGACGTGGTCTCGATGAGCCTCGGCGACCCCTCCCAGACCGCCTGCGACGACCCGCTCGCCGCAGCCGCCGAGAAGCTGTCCCAGCAGGGCCCGCTGTTCGTCATCGCCGCCGGCAACTCCGGCCCCGGCAACAACACGGTCTCCTCGCCCGGTTGCGCCGCCAGCGTGCTGACGGTGGGCGCCGTGGACCGCGACGACACCACGGCCGTCTTCTCCAGCCGCGGCCCGGCCGGTCTCCAGCACACCCTCAAGCCCGAGATCGCGGCCCCCGGCGTCGGCATCTCCGCCGCCAACATGGGCGGCCGCGGGGTGTACGCGTACCAGTCCATGTCCGGCACCTCGATGGCCACCCCGCACGTCGCGGGCGCCGCCGCCATCGTCAAGCAGCGCCACCCCGACTGGACCGGGCAGCAGGTCAAGGCCGCCCTCGTCGGCGCGGCCAACACGGCCGTACCCGGCGACGTACGGGAGACCGGCGGCGGCCGCCTCGACGTCAAGGCCGCCGTCGACGCCACCGTCACCGGCGCCCCCGCCGTGCAGGGCGGCGCGTACAACTGGCCGCAGGACCGCAGCGACCGCCGGAGCGTGGAGGTCCCGTACACCAACACGGGCACCAAGGCCGTCACCCTGAGCCTCTCCGTCGAGAAGGTCACCGGCAACGACGGCTCGGCCGTCCGGAGCCAGGTCGCCCGCCTCGACAGGCGGACCGTCACCGTCCCGGCCGGCGCCACCGTCAAGGTGCCGCTCGCCCTCGACCCGACCGCCAAGCTGGCGCGCTCCCAGTACGGTGACGTCACCGGCCGCGTCGTCGCCACGGCGAACGGCGTGCACGTCTCCACCCCCTTCTCCCTCTACGTGGAGCCGCAGACGGTCACCCTGCGGGTCAAGCTCCTCGACCGCGCGGGCAAGCCGGCCGCCGGACCCTCGTCCCTGGACGTCATCGGCACCGACGACGCCAGCGGCGAGCGCCGCTTCAACGACGGCGCCGCGGACCAGGTCTACCGGGTGCGCCCGGGCTCCTACTTCCTCTCCGCCTTCGTCGGCACCCCGGACGCCGGCGACACCGCCGAGAACCCGATGTTCGACTCGCTCACCTACCTGGGCCGCCCGCAGGTGGAGGTGAAGAAGGACACCGTGGTCGTACTGGACGCCCGCGAGGCCGGGCGCCTGGGCATCGAGGGCGACAAGCCGCTGGAGGCCCGCAACACCACCCTCGGCTTCGCCCGCAGCTGGGACGACGTGTGGCTGCACGCCGGCACCGCCATGGGCGGCCGGACCGTCCGCGGCTACTACGCCTCGGTCGAAGGCCGCGCCAAGGAAGGACAGTTCGAGTTCGGCAGCTACTGGCGGGCGGCCGCGCCCCTGATCTCCGAGCTGAAGGCCGTCGGCGGTCCGGTCCTGCACCCGATCACCGCGAGCACCGGCAGCGACAACCTCGACGGGGCCGGCACCGCGCCGCTGGCCGACGCGGGCACGGGCACCCCCGAGGAACTGGCCGCGGCCGGCGCCAAGGGCGCGATCGTGCTGGTCAAGGCCAAGGACGGGGCGCTCTACGAGGTGGCCCGCGACGCGCGGGCCGCCGGGGCCAAGGCGGTCCTCGCCTACCGCGAGACCCCGGGCCGCTGGGTCGCCTCCACCGGCTTCGGGGGCAACCTGCCCACGCTGGCCATCGAGTCCGCCGAGGGCAAGGCCCTGCTGGCCAGGCTGGCGGCGGGCAAGGTCGCGCTGTCCTGGAAGGGTGCGGCGAAGAGCCCGTACGTCTACTCCCTCGCCTTCCCCGAGACGCGGGAGGTGCAGGGCAATCACACGTACAAGGTGCGCGACCGCGACCTGGGGCAGGTGGAAGCCACCTACAACTCCATGGGCGTGGCAGCCGACTTCATCGACATCGCCGGCGCGTACCGGCCCATCGGCAGCGCCGTCTACTTCGGCGGCTTCGAGACCGTCGCGGCCCCCGGCAAGCGGACCGAGTACTACACCGCCGGGGACACGGCCTGGGACCAGATCCTCTCCAGCAGCTTCCCCTGGGGCGAGTTCATGACCGGGGAGCAGCACACCTACGCCAAGGGCGCCAAGTCCGCGGCCAGTTGGTACGACGGCGTGACCGGGCCGGTCGCCCCGCGCGACAGCGCGGGCAAGGAGACCCTGGCCGCCGAGCGGCAGGGCAGCCTGATCGGCTTCGCCCCCGCCATGTGGGGCGACTCCGGCCACTACGCGCAGCCCGGCTCCTTCGGTGACATCGGCGGGCTCCAGCTCAAGCGCGACGGCGAGGTCATCGGCGACAGCTGGTACCCGTTCGGGGTCTTCGAGGTCCCGGCCGAGCAGGGCCGCTACGAACTGACCCAGTCCATCGAGAAGATCGGGCCGCCGTCGCGCACCTGGCAGCGCTCCACCGCCGTCCAGACGACCTGGGGCTTCACCTCGAAGCTCGACGCCTCGGCGTACTCCCAGGGCTTGGCGATCCTCTTCCCGAGGTACGCGGCCCCGCTGGACGGCATGAAGACGGTGGCGGCGGCCGACGGGCAGACCATCGGCCTGAGCGTCACCGGGCACGCGGGCTACGCGCCCGGCGCGCTGAAGTCCGCGAAGCTGTCGTACTCGTACGACGGTGAGAACTGGACCGAGGCCGGGGTGAGCGAGCGCGGCGGCAAGTGGACCGCGACCGTGAACCACGCCGGCGCCTCCGGAAAGCCGGTCACGCTCAAGGTGGAGCTGACCGACACCAACGGCGCTTCCGTCACCCAGACGGTAGCGCGGGCGTACGACATCCGTTAGGTCGTACGACTGAAGCGGGAAGGGTCCACCGGACGGCGGTCCGGTGGGCCCTTTTCGTGCATTCCGCGTTTTCCGCCCCCTTCGAAGGCCGACAATGGGGGGCATGAGTCAGCAGGGCGCGGACGACTGGTGGCAGAAGCTCTACGAGGACCCGGACCCGGGGGCGGAACCCGACCCCGGGGACGGGGCCGGGGCCGGGGACACCCTGGACCACCGCTTCCGCTCGGCGGCGGTCCTGGTGACGGACCTGCCGCCCGGACCGGTGGGGCAGCCGGGCCACGTCCCGGCGCCGGACGCCGCCGTGCCCGGAGACCGGCCCCCGCCGGGGGCGGTGGTACCGGCACCCCGGCGGGAGCCCGTCCCGCCGCCCCCGGTGCCGCCACCGGCCCCGCCCCTGGGGACGGCGCCGCCCGGCGACGGCGTGGCGTTGCCGCCGCCGCGGGATCCGCGGGAGGGCGGGCCGACCTGGTACGCCCTGGGGGACGTCGCGGTACCGCCCGCGCCCCCCGCGCCGGCCCGGCCCGAAGCCGGGCCCGCGGACTCGCCCGACCCCCGTGACCGGCCCGAGGTGCGGCACCTGGGCGACCGCGCGCCCACCTACGCCGCCGAGCCCGGGGCCCTGCCCGCCGCCGACCCGGCTGCGCTCGACGCGCTGACCCCCGACACCGTCCTGGAGGGGGCCCGCTACGGGAGCTACACCCTGCGCGCCGCCTCCCTGCGCGGGGACTCCGCCCGCTTCCGGGGCGAGGCCCGTCGGGACTTCCTGCTCACGGCCCGCTTCGGCAGCGGCCCGGACGCCCTCGTCCTGGTCGCCCTCGCCGGCGGCGACCGCGTCGCCCCCGGGGCCGCGGCGGCCGCCGCCGAGGTGTGCCGCACGGTCGCCGCCGCCGTCGGCCGCAGCCAGGAGCGGCTCGCCGAGGACATCCGGGCCGGGCGGCGCGACGCCCTGCGCTCAGGACTCCAGCGGCTCACCGACCGGGGCTACGGGCGGCTGCGGGCCCGCGCCGCCGAGCTGGGCCTGGAGGAGGCGGCGTACACCGCGGGGCTGCGCGGGCTGCTGCTCCCGGTGGATCCGCAGTGCCGGACCCGGGTCGCCTTCGGCGCCGGCGCGGGCGGGCTGTTCCGGCTGCGCGAAGGGCGCTGGCAGGACCTGGAGCCGGCCGGCCCGGACGAGACCGCCGCCCACCCCGGCAAGGACGCCACCGGCGCGGACGGCGGGCTCCCGTTCCTCTTCCGGGCCTCCGTGGCCCGCCCCGGCGACACCGTGCTGCTCTGCTCGGGCGGCCTCGCGGACCCCATGCGCGAGGAGGGCCTGCTCGCCGCCGAGCTCGCCGCACGCTGGTCGGAGGGGGACCCGCCCGGCCTCGCGGCCTTCCTCGCGGACACCCAGCTCCGGCTCAAGGGATACGCCGACGACCGTACGGCCGCCGCGGTCTGGGAGGCGTAACCGCCCGGAACATGCGTGGATGGAAGGCGCACACGGCAGAGCCGAACCGGAAAGGGCGCCCCCTCCATGGCCAAGCAGAACGTGGCGGAGCAGTTCGTCGACATCCTCGTGCGCGCGGGCGTGCGGCGGATGTACGGAGTCGTCGGGGACAGCCTGAACCCGATCGTCGACGCCATCCGCCGGACGGGTGACATCGAGTGGATCCAGGTCCGGCACGAGGAGACGGCCGCCTTCGCGGCCGGCGCCGAGGCCCAGATCACTGGCAGGCTCGCCGCCTGCGCGGGCTCCTGCGGCCCCGGCAACCTCCACCTCATCAACGGCCTGTACGACGCCCAGCGCTCGATGGCCCCGGTCCTCGCGCTCGCCTCGCACATCCCCTCCAGCGAGATCGGCCTCGGCTACTTCCAGGAGACCCACCCCGACCAGCTGTTCCGCGAGTGCAGCCACTACAGCGAGCTGATCTCCAACCCGCAGCAGATGCCCCGGCTGCTGCAGAGCGCCGTACAGCACGCCATCGGCCGCAGCGGCGTCAGCGTGGTCGCGCTGCCGGGCGACATCGCCTCGCAGCCGGCCCCGGAGAAGGCGGTCGAGCACGCGCTGGTGACCGCGCGGCCGACGGTGCGGCCCGGCGAGGGCGAGATCGAGAAGCTGGTCCGGCTGATCGACGACGCGGACAAGGTCACGCTGTTCTGCGGCAGCGGCACCGCCGGCGCGCACGCCGAGGTGATGGAGTTCGCCGGCCGGGTCAAGGCCCCGGTCGGGCACGCCCTGCGCGGCAAGGAGTGGATCCAGTACGACAATCCGTACGACGTCGGCATGAGCGGACTGCTGGGCTACGGCGCGGCCTACGAGGCCACCCACGAGTGCGACCTGCTGATCCTGCTCGGCACGGACTTCCCGTACAACGCCTTCCTCCCCGACGACGTGAAGATCGTGCAGGTGGACATCCGCCCCGAGCACCTGGGCCGCCGCTCCAAGCTGGACCTCGCCGTCTGGGGAGACGTACGGGAAACCCTGCGCGCCCTGAACACCCGGGTGAAGGCCAAGACCGACCGGCGCTTCCTCGACCGGATGCTGAAGAAGCACGCGGACGCGCTGGAGGGGGTGGTGAAGGCGTACACGCGCAAGGTGGAGAAGCACACGCCGATCCATCCCGAGTACGTGGCCTCGGTGCTCGACGAACTGGCCGACGAGGACGCCGTGTTCACCGTCGACACGGGCATGTGCAACGTCTGGGCCGCGCGCTATCTTTCCCCGAACGGCAAGCGGCGCATCATCGGCTCCTTCAGTCACGGCTCCATGGCCAACGCCCTCCCGCAGGCCATCGGGGCACAGTTCACCGATCGCGGACGTCAAGTGGTGTCGATGTCGGGCGACGGTGGTTTCTCCATGCTGATGGGAGATTTCCTCACCCTGGTGCAGTACGACCTGCCCGTCAAAGTGGTCCTCTTCAACAACTCATCCCTCGGAATGGTCGAGTTGGAGATGTTGGTTTCCGGCCTGCCCTCGTACGGAACGACGAACACGAATCCCGACTTCGCGGCGATCGCCCGCGCGGCGGGGGCGTACGGGGTCCGCGTGGAGAAGCCCAAGCAGCTCACGGGGGCTTTGAAGGACGCGTTCAAGCACAAGGGGCCGGCCCTGGTGGACGTGGTGACGGACCCCAACGCCCTGTCCATTCCGCCGAGGATCAGTGCCGAGATGGTGACCGGTTTCGCACTGTCCGCCAGCAAGATCGTGCTGGACGGCGGGGTGGGCCGGATGCTCCAGATGGCTCGATCCAACCTCCGCAACGTACCGCGCCCGTGAGCCCGCAGGAGTGCGGATTCCCCCGGCGGGCATGCATCCCGTAGGCCTGTTCGAGAGCAATGCACACGGGAGGTACATCGCCGTGCGGGTGGGGGCGAAGAGCGGGAAGCTGTGGAGAAGGGGGCGGCCGGTGCCGCGCGAACCGTCCGAGAGGGACGGCGGAGCGGTGGACGCGCGGGAGATCTCCCGCAGCGTACGCCGGGCCGACCTGAAGGCGGTGGGCGAAGTGCGCCGGGCCTTACGGGAGTTGATGCGACATCGCTGCCAGGCCGACACCGCCGAGGTGGCCGAGCTGCTCATCACCGAACTCGTCACCAACGCCCTCGTGCACACCGACCAGGGCGCGGAGGTGTCCGCGAGCCTCGCCGCCACCCGGCTGAGGGTGGAGGTCCGGGACTACGCCGCCCGCCGCCCGCGGCCGCACGTACCGTCCGCCGACGACGGTACGCACGGCCGGGGGCTGGTGCTGGTGCAGGCGCTCGCCGACGCGTGGGGCGTGGACGCGCTCGCGCTCGGCAGCGGCAAGGTGGTGTGGTTCGAGCTGGACGGCGCATGCGAAGCGGGGCCCGCCTGAGTGGACAGGCGGGCCCCGCGGGGCCTTGTGGAGCGGCCGGGTGTTCAGCCGAACTGCTGCTCCAGGTCTTTGAGTTTGCGCTCCAGCGAGTCGAGCCGGGGGAGCGTCTGGGTGTCGTCCTCGGCGGTGAGGTCCACCGTCCGGGGACCGGCCGCCTCAGCGGGTTCGGTTGCGTTCACGGCCTGCAGGGAGGGCCGGCGTCGAAGGGGCAGCTGTCCCGTTTCCGCTATGGCCGGCTCCGCGCCGACCGGCGCGGAGCCCGCTGCGGGGGCCAGCCCCGGCACGTCGACCTGACGGGCCCGGCCCACGCGGCCGAACGCCCGGTTCTGCCGCCCCAGCGCCTTGATGTGCGCGCGGTCCAGGCGGTGCTGCTCGCGCCTGCGGTGGCGGTCCTGCTCCTTCTCCTTCTTGTCCTCGCGCACCTCGTCCACGGCCTCGTCGAGGGTGCGCACCCCCTCCAGCAGCATGAGCGACCACGCCTCGAAGGTCTCCCGCGGCGCCCGCATCCAGCGGACCATCCGGATCTGCGGCAACGGCCGCGGGATCAGGCCCTGTTCGCGCAGCGCCGCCCGGCGGGTCTGCTTGAGGGCGCGGTCGAAGAGCACGGCCGCCGAGAGCGACATGCCGGAGAAGAACTGCGGGGCCCCGTCGTGTCCCGCGCCGCGCGGCGCGTGCACCCAGTTGAACCACGCGGCCGCGCCCGCGAAGAGCCAGACCAGCATGCGCGAGCCGAGGGCGGCGTCACCGTGGCTGGCCTCGCGGACGGCGAGCACCGAGCAGAACATGGCGGCGCCGTCGAGCCCGAAGGGGACGAGGTACTCCCAGCCCCCGGAGAGGTTGAGGTTTTGCCGTCCGAAGCCGACCAGTCCGTGGAAGGAGAGCGCGGCGGCGACCGCCGCGCAGCAGAACAGCAGCACGTACGAGGCAGTCCCGTAGACGGCCTCCTTGCGCCGCCGCCGCTCCTCGCTGCGCTCCCAGCTGTCCTCGGCCGCGGCGGCCTTCTCGCCTTCGCGCTTGCCCCGGGCCAGCACTGCCACTGCCGCAAGTACGCCCAGGATCAGCAGGCTGCCGGGCAGCAGCCAGTCCAGCGATATGTCGGTCAGTCTCATGCGGATGTCCCTTGCCTCGCGTATGCGGCCTTCCGGGCGCCATAGTGGCGCAGCCGGTCGGCCCCGCATGCGGGTTTCGGGGCAAGTGGACGCCATCGGGGGGCGGGGCCCGCCGGATAGGGTGTTGTGATTCGAACCCCCGCTCGCATGGAGTGAGTTGGGTTCGAATACGGTCAGTCTTACGGGTGGGTTCAGCCCGCGGCGGCCGTGAGACGGGAGATCCGGTCCGCGTCACACGTGCGCGGGCAGGTGACACAGGTGTCCTCGGGGCGGACCGTGTAGAAGAGGCAGCAGGCGGCCCGGTCCCGGGTGGGGAGCTCGCGGCCGCCCGGGCCCGGCAGCGTACGGAAGCCCGCGCCGCCGGTGTACGGGGCCGTGGAGCCGGGGAGCAGCAGCTCCAACTCCCGCATGGCGCGGGCCTCCTCGTCGCCGCCGAGCAGGTGGCCCACGTACCAGAGGCCCTCAACGACCTCGTCGGTCACCATGCCCCACAGCGCGCGGTGCCTGCGGCGCATGCGCGGGCCGAAGCCTTCCAGTACGGGGGTGAGGTGCTCGGCCACCGCGGCCCGGACCTCGGCGCGCAGCGCCTCCTCGTCGGGTACGACCCGGGCCCCCGGGAGGGTGGCCGCGGGGTCGTCCGGCAGGCAGGCGAAGGTGTCGGGGCGGACCGCCATCCGGCCGTGGGCGCGGTGGAAGGCGACGCCGGCGGCCGGCAGCCGGGGCACGCGCCGCGACAGGAACCACGGAACGGTGATCAGCAGGCAGGCTGGCCAGGCGTACCGGTGCAGCCCGAAGCCCGCGACCACGTCCGGGCGGGGCCGGCGGCCGTGGTCCCGCAGGATCTGGGCCTCGTCCCGGGCGAGGAAGGCGTCCAGGGCCGGACCGCCCGCCGCGAGCTCGTCCGCGCCGACCCACCCCGCGCCGCGGGGGGAGGGCTCGTGCGGGGAGAGTTCGTCGACGCGCAGGCCGCCGTACGCCTGAGTCAGGCGCGCGTAGGCGTCGGCCAGGGCGGGCGGGGCGGCCAGGACGGGCATGGGGGACCACCGATCGAGCGATCGTTAACAGGTTAGGCTTACCTTACCCGATCTCGATCAGGCCGTATCCTCGGAACAGGTCGAGACCTGTTGGAGGACCGAGTGCACGACACGGCCCGAGCCCGGGTACCGGCACAGACGAGGAAAGTGGTGCGCCATTCGGTGCGCGGGCAGGTGCTCGACGCCCTGCGCGCGGCGCTGCTCGACGGCGGCCTGGCGCCGGGCGAGGTCTACTCGGGCCCGGCCCTGGGGGAGCGGTTCGGGGTCTCCGCGACCCCTGTGCGCGAGGCGATGCAGCAGCTGGCGCTGGAAGGGGCGGTGGAGTGCCTCCCGAACCGTGGCTTCCGGGTGCTGGCCCGCACCCCGCGGGAGCGGGCGGAGCTGGCCGAGGTACGGGCGTTGCTCGAGGTCCCGGTGATGCTGCGGCTGGCGCGTACGGCCCCGCCGGAGACCTGGTCGGACCTGCGACCGGCGGCCGAGGCGACCGCCGAGGCGGCGGCGACGGGGGACGCGGCGGGGTATGCCGATGCGGACCGGGCCTTTCACCGGGCGGTGCTGGGGCTGGCGGGCAACGAGCAGCTCGTCCGGGTGTCGGAGGACCTCCACCGGCGGGCCCAATGGCCCCTGCCGGGCGCTCCGCGGGTGCGGCGGGCGGAACTCGTCGCCGACGCGGCGGAGCACGCGGCGCTGCTGGAAGCCCTCGTCGCGGGCGACCTCGCGGCGGTCGAGTCCCTCGTCCGCGCCCACTTCCGGGGCGCCCCCGCCTGAGAGCCGGCCCGCCTCAAAACCCGGGGCTCCGCCCCGGACCCCGCGCCTCAAACGCCGGCGAGGCTGGATCTGCCGCGGCCACCTGCCCGCCGCGGCTGCTCAGATCTCAGCCTCGCCGGCGTTTGAGGCGCGGGCGCGGAGCGCCGTGCAGGTACGGCCGAAGAACGCCGCGCCGCAGGCGAGTGGGCGGCTACGCCGCCGGGGACGGGGCCAGTTGGTCGGCCAGCCAGGTGGGGATGCCTCCCAGGAGGTGGAACAGGCGGCGGGCCTCCGCGCGCAGACGGGCCGCCTCCGGCTCCGGCTCGGCCTCGGCCAGCGCGGCCAGCGCGGGGGCGGTGCCGACCAGGAAGCCGAGGTCCTCCCGGATGCGGAGGGACTCCGCGAAGCCCTTGCGCGCCTCCGCCACCTCGCCGTCCCGCAGGGCCAGCGCGGCCAGGTGCCGCCAGGTGAAGGACAGCAGCAGGGTGTCGCCGTGCGCCGCCGCCCCCGCGTGCGCCCGCCGGTACGCGGGCAGCGCCGACTGCGGGGCGTCCGCGATGTGCTCCGCGACGAGCCCCCGCCGGAAGTCCAGCAGCGGCCTGGTCCGCGACCCGGGCGACAGCAGCGCCGCGGCCCGGCCCAGCGCCGAGCGGGCCTCGTCGGCCCGGTCCCGTACGCCGAGCACGGTCGCGGCGTACGCCAGCTGGCCCCGCTCGCACGCGGCCGCGCCCCGCTCGTCGTCGCTCCCCGCCGCCGCTTCCGCGACCCGCAGCGCGTCCTCCGCCTCGGCCCAGCCCTGGCCGGTGAACAGGCACCGCTCCACCAGCAGCGCGGTGCGCTGGACCGCGGCGCCCGCGTCGCCGGCCCTGCCGACGTGTGGCGTCAGCAGAGCCGCCGCGTCGGTCCAACAGCCGCGCGAGCGCAGCCGCCATATCGCCCGCTGGAGGGGGTCGTCTCCCCCCGTAGTTCCGGCACCGGACATGGCGGTATCCGCCACATTGCCCTCCCCAAAGCAACCAAGCAGCACGTCGTCGAGCCCTGGGGCGAAATGAGAGCACGGATCGACGGCTCCGGCCAAGGGGTCGGGTGAACTCTTTCACAAAGTCCGGACGGATCATCAGCCGCCCCTGCCCGGCCCCCCTCCGCGCAGGAACGGGATCTTCTCAGCTCATCCGCAGTGCCAGGAAGAAGTCGAGCTTGTCCTCCAGCCGGGACAGGTCCCGCCCCGTCAACTGCTCGATTCGCCCGACCCGGTAGCGCAGCGTGTTGACGTGCAGGTGCAGTCGCGTCGCACAGCGGGTCCACGACCCGTCACAGTCCAAGAACGCCTCCAGCGTCGGGATCAGCTCCGCCCGGTGGCGGCGGTCGTAGTCCCGCAGCGGGTCCAGCAGCCGGGCCGTGAACGCGCGGCGCACGTCGTCCGGCACGAACGGCAGCAGCAGGACGTGCGAGGCCAGCTCGTGGTGCCCGGCCGCGCAGACCCGGCCGGGACGGGCCGCGGCGACCCGGCGGGCGTGCCGGGCCTCCTCCAGCGCCCCGCGCAGCCCCTCGGCGGAGTGCACCGCCGCGCTGACGCCCAGGGTGAGCCGGCCGTCGTCGGCCAGGCCGGCCTGCAGGGGCTCCCGTACGGACGCGAGCAGCTCGTCGGCGTGCAGCGCCGAGTCCGGGCCCTTGTCCTCGCCGGTGTCCCCGGACAGGGAGGGCAGCGGTACGAGGGCGATGGCCTCGTCACCCGCATGGGCTACCGCGATCCGGTCGGACGGCTCCGGCCCCGAGACGGACGGGTCGACCAGGATCTCCTCCAGCAGCGACTGGGCCACCGGGCCGCCGGGGATGTCCCCGCCGTCCCAGTCCACCCGGGCCACGACGACCTGCCAGTGCGGGGCGGCGCCCAGCCCGGGCAGCAGCACCGGGGCGGCCACCCGCAGGCGGGCGGCGATGTCGGCGGGCGGGGCGCCCGTCTGGACCAGCTCCAGCACCTCTTGGGCCAGGCGGCGGCGCACGGTACGGGCCGCGTCGCGCCGGTCCCGCTCGACGGCGATCAGCTGGGTGACGCCTTGGAGCAGGTCCAGGCGCTCGGCCGGCCAGTCGCCGGCGTCGGCCTCCACGGCCAGCAGCCAGTCCGACAGCACGCTCTCGCGCACGTCTCGGGGGACCGCGCCGCCCGCGCCTGCGCGGCCGTGTCCCCTGATCGGGAAGAGGGAGTAGGTAATACCCTGGATGGAGATCCTGTGCGGCCCCCTGCGGCCCGTCCGGACCGCCGCGAGGTGCTCACTGGCCAAGGCCGCGCACACGCCGGGCGCCAGCGGTTCGCCCGCTCCGGCGATCTGGCGGCCCGTGGGGGACAGCACCCAGGCCCGCAGATCGAGGTCCGTGGTGAGCAGATCCAGCACCACATCGGGTCCGCCACCGGCCGGACCGGAGGTCATCAAGCGGCGATGGCGGTCGACGACGGCCGCGAGATCACCGGCGCGCTCGCCGGAAACCTGCCGCACCACATACTCGGTGATCGTGGCGAATGCAACGTCTTCGTTCACGGCGAACAACGGCAGACGGTTGCGCCGACAGGCTGATACCAGATCGTCCGGGATGGCACCCAGCTCCGCCTCGCCGGCCGCCAGGCCCGCGACGCCCGCGCCCGCGAGGATTCGTACGAACGGCTCGGAGTCGGCTGAATTCCGACGCCAAGCCAGGCCAGTGAGGACGAGTTCGCCCCCGGAGAGGTATCGGCTGGGATCCCTCAGGTCGGTCGTCATGACCCCGCGGACCGTCCGGTCGAGTTCTTCCTCGCCGCCCAGCAGCCGCAGCCCCAGCGCCTCGGTTTCCAGCAGTGCGCGCAGCCGCATGATGTCGCCGCCGATCTGTCTCGAATGTTGCCGTTGGAAATCGGGCAGGTCGTTGCATCCTGCCTTTCATACGAATCTACAAGACGAGGGAGGTCGCCAGCCAACTCCTTCATGGTTTCGGTGACTGCACCCGAGGGACGCAGGGCTTGTGTACTGGCTCCACACCGCGTTAACAGCACGTGAACGACCAGTCGAGGGCCCAGAGGCCTCCTGGCTTGAAGTGAACGACCCGATTGAGAAGAAGAGAGCCACACATGGACTTCCTTCGCCCCGCCAGCTGGGAGGAGGCGCTCGCCGCTAAGGCCGAGTTCCCCACAGCTGTGCCGATTGCGGGTGGCACCGATGTGATGGTCGAGATCAACTTCGACCACCGTCGGCCGGAGTACCTTCTGGACCTGAACCGCATCGGTCTGCTGCGGGAGTGGGAGGTCGGCGAGGACGTGGTCCGTCTGGGCGCCTCCGTCCCGTACACGCAGATCATGGAAAACCTCCGGACGGAGCTGCCCGGTCTCGCGCTCGCCTCGCACACGGTCGCGTCTCCGCAGATCCGTAACCGCGGCGGCGTCGGCGGCAACCTCGGTTGCGCCTCGCCGGCCGGTGACTCCCACCCCGCGCTCCTCGCGGCGGGTGCCGAGGTCGAGGTGGAGTCCGTACGGGGCTCTCGCCTGATCCCGATCGACGAGTTCTACACCGGCGTCAAGCGCAACGCGCTGGCCGCCGACGAGCTCATCAAGACCGTCCACATCAAGAAGGCGGACGGCCCCCAGCAGTACTCCAAGGTCGGCTCCCGCAACGCGATGGTCATCGCGGTCTGCGCGTTCGGCCTGGCGCTGCACCCCGAGACCCGCACGGTCCGTACCGGCATCGGTTCGGCCGCGCCGACCCCGATCCGGGCGAAGGCCGCCGAGGAGTTCCTCGACGCCGCGCTCGAAGAGGGCGGCTTCTGGGAGTCCGGCAAGGTCATCACCCCGTCGATCGCCAAGCAGTTCGGTGACCTCGCCTCCGGCGCGGCCAACCCGATCGACGACGTCCGCGGCACGGCGAAGTACCGCCGCCACGCGGTCGGCATCATGGCTCGCCGCCAGCTCGTCTGGACGTGGGAGCAGTACCGCGGTTCGAACAACGGCCGCTCGCTCGAAGGGGCTGCGTAATCATGCGCGTCAATTTCACTGTCAACGGTCGCCAGCAGGAAGCCGACGACGTGTGGGAGGGCGAGTCCCTCCTCTACGTCCTGCGCGAGCGCCTGGGCCTGCCGGGTTCGAAGAACGCCTGCGAGCAGGGCGAGTGCGGTTCCTGCACCGTCCGCCTCGACGGCGTGCCGGTCTGTTCCTGTCTGGTCGCGGCCGGTCAGGTCGAGGGTCGCGACGTCGTGACCGTCGAGGGCCTGGCGGAGTTCGCCAAGCAGCGCGAGGAGCACGGCCACGGTGGTGGCTGTGGCACCGGCGGCGGCTGCGGCAGCAAGGGCGGCGTCTCCCTGGACGCGGCCAAGCAGTGGAGGGCGCACGGGCCCGACGGCGAGCTCCGCTCGCGGGCAGCCGACTCCCAGACCGGCGAGGGCGTGGAGCTCTCCAACATCCAGCAGGCGTTCATCGACGCCGGCGCGGTGCAGTGCGGTTTCTGCACCCCGGGTCTGCTGGTCCAGGCCGACGCGCTGCTGGAGGAGAACTCCTCCCCGTCCGACCAGGACATCCGTGAGGCCCTGTCCGGCAACCTCTGCCGCTGCACGGGCTACGAGAAGATCCTCGACGCGGTCCGCCTCGCGGCCGCCCGTCAGTCTGAGGCGGTCTGACCATGGCCCAGAACACGCGCACGGTTCCGGCGGGTACGCCGACCAACGTCACGCAGAAGCACAACAAGGGCGGCATCGGCGAGTCCACGCTCCGCCCGGACGGCACCCTCAAGGTCACCGGCGAGTTCGCGTACTCCTCGGACATGTGGCACGAGGACATGCTGTGGGGCCAGACCCTGCGCAGCACCGTCGCCCACGCCGAGATCGTCTCCATCGACATCTCCGAGGCCCTGGCGATGCCGGGCGTCTACTCGGTGCTGACGTACGACGACCTGCCGGCCGAGATGAAGAACTACGGCCTGGAGATCCAGGACACCCCGGTCCTCGCCCACGGCCGGGTACGCCACCACGGTGAGCCGGTCGCCCTCGTGGCCGCCGACCACCCGGAGACCGCCCGCCGCGCGGCCGCCAAGATCAAGATCGACTACCGTGAGCTGCCGCTCGTCACGGACGAGGCCTCCGCCCTCGCCGAGGGCGCGCCGCTGATCCACGAGGGCCGCGACGACCACCACATCGGTCACGTCCCGCACCCGAACATCGTGCACCGCCAGCCGATCATCCGCGGCAACGTGGAAGAGGCCCGCAAGCGCGCCGATGTCATCGTCGAGGGCGAGTACACCTTCGGCATGCAGGACCAGGCCTTCCTCGGCCCGGAGTCCGGCCTCGCCGTGCCGTCCGAGGACGGCGGCGTCGAGCTGTACGTCGCCACCCAGTGGCTGCACTCGGACCTCAAGCAGATCGCCCCCGTCCTCGGTCTCCCCGAGGAGAAGGTGCGCATGACGCTCTCGGGCGTCGGCGGTGCCTTCGGTGGTCGCGAGGACATCTCGATGCAGATCCACGCCTGCCTCCTGGCCCTGGCCACGGGCAAGCCGGTGAAGATCGTCTACAACCGGTTCGAGTCCTTCTTCGGCCACGTGCACCGTCACCCGGCGAAGCTCTACTACGAGCACGGCGCCACCAAGGACGGCAAGCTCACGCACATGAAGTGCAAGATCGTCCTGGACGGCGGCGCGTACGCGTCCGCTTCCCCGGCGGTCGTGGGCAACGCCTCCTCCCTCTCGGTGGGTCCGTACGTCCTCGAGGACGTCGACATCGAGGCGATCGCGCTCTACACGAACAACCCGCCCTGTGGCGCGATGCGCGGCTTCGGCGCCGTCCAGGCCTGCTTCGCGTACGAGGCCCAGATGGACAAGCTCGCGGCGAAGCTGGGCATGGACCCGGTCGAGTTCCGCCAGCTCAACGCCATGGAGATGGGCACGGTCATGCCCACCGGCCAGGTCGTGGACGCCCCGGCGCCCGTCGCCGAGCTGCTGCGCCGGGTCAAGTCCCGCCCGCTGCCGCCGGAGCGCCAGTGGGAGACCGCCGGCGAGAACGCGGACGTCCGCGCGCTGCCCGGCGGCCTGTCCAACACCACCCACGGCGAGGGCGTCGTCCGCGGCGTCGGCTACGCGGTCGGCATCAAGAACGTCGGCTTCTCCGAGGGCTTCGACGACTACTCGACCGCCCGCGTGCGCCTCGAGGTCATCAACGGCGAGCCCGTCGCGATGGTCCACACGGCCATGGCGGAGGTCGGCCAGGGCGGCATCACCGTCCACGCGCAGATCGCCCGTACCGAGCTGGGTGTCACGCAGGTGACCATCCACCCGGCCGACACCCAGGTCGGCTCCGCCGGTTCCACGTCCGCCTCGCGGCAGACGTACATGACCGGTGGCGCGGTGAAGAACACCTGTGAGGCCGTCCGCGAGGCCGTCCTGGAGATCGGGCGCCGCAAGAACGGCTCGTACCACCCGGCGTGGGCGACGGCCGAGCTGCTGCTCGAAGGCGGCAAGGTCGTCACCGACGGCGGCGAGGTCCTCGCGGACCTGGCCGAGCTGCTGGAGGGCGAGGACGCGATCGACCTCGAGCTCGAGTACCGTCACCACCCGACCGTCCCCTTCGACCTGGTCACCGGCCAGGGCAACGGCCACGTCCAGTACACCTTCGCCGCGCACCGCGCGGTCGTCGAGGTGGACACCGAGCTGGGCCTCGTCAAGGTCGTCGAGCTGGCGACCGCCCAGGACGTCGGCAAGGCGCTGAACATGCTCTCCGTGGTCGGCCAGATCCAGGGTGGAACCACCCAGGGCCTGGGCGTCGCGATCATGGAGGAGATCATCGTGGACCCGAAGACCGCGAAGGTGCGCAACCCCTCCTTCACGGACTACCTGATCCCGACCATCCTCGACACCCCGACCATCCCGGTCGACGTCCTGGAGCTCGCCGACCCGAAGGCGCCGTACGGCCTTCGCGGCATGGGCGAGGCCCCGACCCTCTCGTCCACCCCGGCCGTCCTCGCGGCGATCCGAGCGGCGACCGGTCTGGAACTCAACAAGACCCCGATCCGTCCGGAAGCCCTCACCGGCACCCTCTAGGACGGCACGGTGGGGGGGGGGGGGGGGGGCCCCGGCCCCCCCCCCCCCCCCCCCCGGGGGGGGGGGGGGGCGGGGGCGCGGACACCCCCCCCCCCCCCGCGCCCGCGCGGG
>NZ_JBHWVJ010000056.1:33973-48169 GCF_042736725.1 Streptomyces sp. NPDC060028
CGCCGGGTCTACCGTTCTCAAAACAAAAAACACCCCCCCCCGCCCGCACCCCACCCCCGCCCCCCTCTCGGCCGCCCCGGGCGGGGGCCGGCGCGCCCCCCGGACCCCCCCAAGCTCTCCGGGCGGTGTGACACGGGAACGTCACACTTCCAGTCCCACCGCCCGGAGTACGAAGTCCGGAGTTCGAAGTACCGCACCGCTCGCGGTCCGTTTCACCGGCAGTCCCCCCCCCGCAGTAACCCCAGGGCGGCACCCATCACCCCCGGATGCCGTCGCCAGTACCGCGAAACCCCCGCAGTACCCGCAGTACACGCAGGAACATTCGCGTCGCCTCGGGCCGTCACCCCGGGTCGTGCAGCCAAACGAGATTTCCCAAATCCCGCGTCTCCAATCTTCATGCGGGTGCCCCTTTGAACCTTGGGAGTTAGGCACCATGACCCAATCGTCTGTAGAGCCCAAGACCAGTGCGGAAGAGGCCGGCGACGGCTCTCGTCCCCCCGCCGGGCGCTCTTGGCTCGACCGGTACTTCCACATAACCCACAGAGGATCCAACGTCGGCAACGAGGTTCGTGGCGGTATCACGACCTTCATGTCGATGGCGTACATCCTCCTGCTCAACCCCCTGCTCCTTTCGGGCAAGGACGTCGCGGGTGCCTCGATGGCCACCTCGGCGATCATCACCGCCACCGCGTTCGCCGCCGCCGTCACGACGCTCCTCATGGGCTTCGTCGGCAAGGTGCCGCTCGCGCTGGCCGCAGGCCTGTCCGTGTCCGGCGTGCTGGCCTCGCAGGTGGCCCCGCAGATGACCTGGCCGCAGGCCATGGGCATGTGCGTGGTCTACGGCGTCGTGATCTGTCTCCTGGTCGTCACCGGCCTCCGCGAGATGATCATGAACGCGATCCCCCTCGCGCTCAAGCACGCCATCACCATGGGCATCGGCTTGTTCGTCGCCCTCATCGGCCTCGTGAAGGCCGGCTTCGTGGGCCGGGGTCCGGAATTCGGTCCCCCCGTCCAGCTCGGTTCCGTCGGCGAACTCGCCGGCTGGCCCGTCCTCATCTTCTGCCTGACCCTGCTCACCATCTTCATGCTGCAGGCACGCAAGGTTCCCGGCGCGATCCTGATCGGCATCGTCGGCGGAACCGTCCTGGCGGCCATCGTGAACGCCGTGGCGGACATCGACCCGAAGGCCTGGCGCAGCGGCCCGCCGGAGCTCAGCGGCTCCGCGGTCTCGATGCCCGACTTCTCGCTCTTCGGTGACGTCTCCTTCGGCGGCTGGGGCGACGTCGGCTACATGACGGTCGGCATGATCGTCTTCACCCTGGTCCTGGCCGGCTTCTTCGACGCGATGGCCACCATCATCGGCGTCGGCACCGAGGCCAAGCTCGCCGACGACAAGGGCCGCATGCCGGGCCTGTCCAAGGCCCTGTTCATCGACGGTGCCGGTGGCGCCATCGGTGGCATCGCGGGCGGCTCCGGCCAGACCGTGTTCGTCGAGTCGGCCACCGGCGTCGGCGAGGGAGCCCGCACGGGCCTCGCCTCCGTCGTGACCGGCCTGTTCTTCGCCGCCTGCCTCTTCTTCACCCCGATCACGCAGATCGTCCCGGGTGAGGTCGCCTCCGCGGCCTTGGTGGTCATCGGCGCGATGATGATGCAGAACGCCCGCCACGTGGACTGGGCCGACAGCGCGACCGCGATCCCGGTCTTCCTGACCGTCGTGATCATGCCGTTCACCTACTCGATCACCGCCGGTGTCGCCGCCGGTGTCATCGCGTACGTCGCCATCAAGATCGCCCAGGGCAAGGCCCGTGAGATCGGCGCCTTCATGTGGGGCCTGACCGCGGTCTTCGTGGTCTTCTACGCCCTGCACCCGATCGAGGGCTGGCTCCACGTCGCCTGACCCGGGCGGACCTGATCCGTACCCGACCCGCACCCTCCACGTATCCGATACTGGAGACCGAACCCTCCGAGGAGGCCGCAATGCTGGACATCGCCGAGGAACTGAACCGGTGGGTCGAGCAGGGACGTGACTTCGCAGTCGCCACCGTCGTGGCGGTCGGCGGGAGTGCGCCCCGGCAGCCCGGAGCCGCGCTCGCCGTCGACGGCGAGGGCACCGCGATCGGTTCGGTCTCCGGCGGATGCGTCGAGGGTGCGGTGTACGAGCTGTGCCGGCAGGCCCTGGAGGACGGCGAGACCGTCCGCGAGCGCTTCGGCTACAGCGACGACGATGCCTTCGCCGTGGGCCTGACCTGCGGCGGGATCATCGACATCCTCGTCACCCCGGTCCCCGTGTGCTCTCCCGAACGGGAAGTGTTCGCGGCGGGCATCGCCGCCGCCGCCCGGGGGGAGGCGGCGGCGGTCGCCCGGATCGCCGAGGGCCCGGCCGAGCTGATGGGCCGCGCCGTGCTCGTCCGCGGGGAAGGCGCCTTCGAGGGCGGATTCGGCGGCCACCCCGAGCTCGACCGCACCATCGCCGAAGAGGCCCGCGCCATGCTCGACGCCGGCAGGACCGGCGTGCTGGAGATCGGCGCCGACGGCCGGCTCTGCGGTGAGCCGCTCAAGGTGCTGGTCGAGTCCAGCGTGCCGCCGCCGCGGATGATCGTCTTCGGCGCCATCGACTTCGCCTCCGCCCTGGTGCGGATCGGCAAGTTCCTGGGCTACCGGGTGACCGTGTGCGACGCGCGGCCCGTGTTCGCCACGAAGAACCGTTTCCCCGAGGCGGACGAGATCGTCGTCGACTGGCCGCACCGCTACCTGGAGAGCACCGACGTGGACGGCCGCACCGTCCTGTGCGTGCTCACCCACGACGCCAAGTTCGACGTCCCGCTCCTCGAGATGGCCCTCAAGCTGCCCGTCGCCTACGTCGGCGCCATGGGCTCCCGCCGCACCCACGAGGACCGCAACAAGCGGCTGCGCGAGGTCGGCGTGACCGAGCTGGAACTGGCCCGCCTGCGTTCCCCGATCGGCCTGGACCTCGGCGCCCGCTCCCCGGAGGAGACCGCGCTGTCCATCGCTGCCGAGATCATCGCCAACCGGCGCGGCGGCACCGGCGTGGCTCTGACCGGCGCGCACATACCGATCCACCCGGACGCCGCGAACACGGTCGTCAGCCGGATCGGCTCCGTCGCTTGAAGCGGTGACCGAAGCTGAGAGAAGGGCGCAACCCCGTGGGGGTTGCGCCCTTTCGTCGTGGGGTCTATTTTACCGGCCGGTAACACCAGGCACACTCTCCACCCTTTCCCCACCACACCGGAGCTGAGCGGATGTTACGACCCCTGCGCACCCTTTGCGCCCTGGCCGCGGTCACCCTCGTCACCGCCCTCGCTCCTGCCGCCGCGGCCCGTTCCGGCGGCGGCGACCTGCGCGAGGTGCTGTTCGTCGGCAACAACTGGGAGGGCACCGCCGACGTGCTCGCCTCCACCGGAGACCTCGCCAAGGTGGGCCGGATCAACATCGTCCCGGACAAGGACGAGCGGCTGCGGGAGATCTACCTCAACCCGATCAAGCTCGGCTACTTCCTGGGCATCCGCGCCACCGCCGGCGAGGGCCACGACCAGTTCGTGGACGACATGTACACCACCCCGGACGGCTCCGCCGTCGTCGCCTCCCGCCCCAGCTTCGCCGACGTCGTCTCGATCGACGTACGGACCGGCCGGGTCAACTGGCGCTTCCCCGTGGCCGGTTACCGCTCCGACCACATGGCGGTCTCCCCGGACGGCACCCGCGTGGCCGTCTCCGCCTCCACCGCCAACACCGTGCACGTCCTCGACATCGCCACCGGTCGTCAGCTCGGCTCCTTCGGCACCGGCGACAAGCCGCACGAGAACACCTTCTCCCGCGACGGCCGCTACCTGTGGAACAGCGCCATCGGAGATGTCACCTCCGCCCTCGACGCGCCCTGGCTGGACTGGACGAAGGGCGACCGGAAGATCACGATCGTCGACGCGCAGACCTTCCGCCCGGTCCGGACGATCGACATGCGCGAGCGGCTGAACGCCTTCGGCCGCTCCGACCTGTCCGACGCCGTACGGCCCGTCTCCTTCAGCCCCGACGAGTCCAAGCTCTACTTCCAGGTGTCGTTCTTCAACGGCTTCGTCGAGTACGACGTCGCCGCCGACCGGATCACCCGCATCAAGACCCTGCCCCAGAACCCCGCCACCAGCACCGACCGCACCACCTGGGTCAACGACTCCCGCCACCACGGCATGTCCATGAGCCCGGACGGGGCCAAACTCTGCATCGCGGGCACCATGGACGACTACGCCACCGTCGTGGACCGCGCCACCCTCACCGAAGGGCCGCTGGTGCCCGCCGCGAAGCCGTACTGGGCCACCGTCGACGGCGACGGCACGGCCTGCGTGATTTCCGAGAGCGGCGCCGACCAGGTCACCGCCATCGACTTCGCCACCGGCACCAAGCGGGTGTCCGTGCCCGTCGGCGACCACCCGCAGCGGGTCCGGCTCGGCCACGTCCCGGCGGGCTGGACCGGCCCGGCCACCCGGTAGTCCGTGAAGGCGTCACCGGCGAATCAAGCCACTATGAGGTGACCAGTCCGCGATGACCGATTAGTCTCGTGATCATGGTGGACATCCGCGAGGTACCCGAGGCAGACATCGACCGGGCTCTGGAGCTCGCGTACCTGGTCTTCCACGACCGCCCGGAGAAGGAGGCGCGCGAACGGCATCACGCCCTGCTCCGCCACTGCGCGCGGATCGGGGCCTACGACGGGGACGCGCTGGTCGGCTTCATGGCCGCGCACGATTTCCGGCTGTCGGTGCCCGGGGCGGACCTGCCCTGCCCCGGGGTCACCTTCGTCTCCGTCGCCCCCACCCACCGCCGCCGCGGGGTGCTCACCGGCCTGATGGGCGAGCTGCTGCGCGGAGCCGGGGCCGCGGGCAGCCCGATCGCCGCCCTGTGGGCCTCCGAGGCCGCCATCTACGGCCGCTTCGGGTACGGGGCCGCCACCCAGGGCGTCACCATCGAGATCGACTCCACCCGGCCGCTGGCCCTGCGCATCGCCCCGGACCGGCGGCCGCTGCGGCTGGTCGACCCCGAGGACGCGCTCGCGGTGGTCGGTCCGTACCACGAGGCCGCCCGCTCGGTCCGGGCCGGCCGGCCCACCCGCGACCCCGAGCGCTGGCGTGAGGCCTGGCTGTGCGAACAGGACGAGGAAGACGGGGAGTTGAGCCCGCCCCGGATCATCGTCCTGGGCGACCCGGGCGAACCGGTCGCGGGCTACGTCCTCTACCGCACGAAGCCGGAGTCCGCCGGGAGCGAGGCGGGGCCCGTGCGCGCGCCCGGCCTGGTCCGGGTCGAGGAACTGGAGGCGGACACCCCGGCGGTGGCCGCCGCCCTGTGGGAGTGCCTGGCCTCCCTCGACCTCACCGGCAGGGTCCGGGCGTGGGGCCGCCCGGTCGACGATCCGCTGCTGCACTTCGCCGCCGACCGGGACCAGGTCCGGGTCACCGGCGCCCACCCGGCGCTGTGGCTGCGCCTGATCGACGTACGGGCGGCGCTGACCGCGCGCTCGTGGGCCGCGCCCGTGGAACTCGTACTGGAGCTGACCGACGTACGGCTGCCCGCCAACTCCGGGCGCCATCGGCTGAAGGCGGGACCCGCCGGCGCGGTGTACGAGCCCGCCGGGCAGAGCCCGGACCTGTCCCTGGACGTACGGGAGCTCGCGGCCTGCTACCTCGGCGGGACCCGGGCCGCCGAGCTGGTCGCGGCCGGGCTGGTGGCCGAGCACACCCCCGGCGCGGCGGCGGCGCTCGACGCGGCCTTGGGGACCGGGCTGCTGCCGCACACCTCGGACGAGTTCTGAGCGGCCCCGGCCCGGCCGTCGGACGTCAGGAAGGCAGCGAGATCCGGGCTGCCGACATGCCGAAGTCGGAGCTCCACACGCCCGTGGACAGCCCGTCGCCCAGCCGGTGCAGATCCTCTTCGCGGTAACGGCGGCACTTCTCGTGCCAGTTGAGGATCCCGGAGAGCCAGTCCTGCAACTCGCCCACGTACGCGTCGAGTCCGGCCCGCGCCTCGTGGTCCAGCTTCCAGTCGTCGTAGAGCAGCGGCAGCTGGGTGGCGACGATGTGCTGGAACTCCTCCATGCGCCGGGTCATCAGGGAGTGGCAGATGTGCAGCGCCTGCGGGTATCCGATGTCGAAGAAGTTCCGGGTGACGAGCACGTAGTTGTGCACTTCGCCCTCGACCTCCACCTCCTTCTGGTAGGAGAAGACGTCGTTGATCAGGCAGGCGACGTCGGCGGCGGCGCTCTCCAGGGAGCGGATGGTGCCGGAGGCGTAGATCTCGTCCGGGATGCCCCGGCCCGCCTGGCCGAGCCGGCACAGGTACATCGTGAGGTGCGAGCCGAAGGTGTGGCGGCGCATCTCGGCGTAGTCCACCGGGTCCGGGATGCGGCCCCGGATCTGGTTCTCCATCTCCCACACCCAGCTCTGCAGCATGTTCACGAGCGTGGCCCGGAACTCGGCGCGGACGACCGGGGCCATGTCCCGGCTGGTGCGCACCCACAGGTCGGCGAGTGAACGTTCCATCGCGGTGACCGGTACGGGCTGTTCGGCGTGGTCCACGGGGATCATCGAGACCAGCCGCGCGGTGGTCACCTTGGCGGCGTGCAGGTTCTTGGCCTGGGCGAAGACCACCGGGTAGTAGTCGTCCCCGTACGTTCCCCAGGTCAGCCAGCACGCGTTGAGCAGCAGCGCCTCGGCGGTGGCATCGGGGTCGATGCCGGCGGAGCAGAGTGCGAAGTCGTAGCCGCGCAGCTTCTGCTCGTTCCAGATCGCGGATCCGGGGTCGCCGGGCTGCGGGTCGAGCAGGCCCATCCGGCGGGCCCAGTCGACCGAGCCCTCGCGGGCGGATTCGAGGTGCGGGCTGAGCGAGAGCGTGAACGGCATGGGGATGTCCGGGATGACGGACGGGCCGGTGTGCTCGAAGGGGACGTGGGTGTAGGACCGCCGGCGCAGGTCCATGGCGCGGGGGGCGAGGATGGAGCGGATGTCCAGGGCGGTGGTGCCGAGCCCGGACGGCAGGAAGGGCAGCGAGAGCGGCGCGGTGGCGCGGGCCTCCTTGTTCATGTAGCGGCTGGAGACCATGTGCCATTCGTGGCCGCCGGACTGCCAGTCCTGCAGGCCCTTGGCGTAGGCGAGGACGGCCGTGATCTCCGCCGGGTTCATGGCGTGGTCGGCGAAGAGCTGCGGGAGTTCGCCGAGGGCGGTCTGCTCGAACTGCTGGAGGCGGGAGGTGAGCAGATCGTTGGAGGCGTCGGCGGCCTCCTGGGTGGTGCAGCCGAGGAAGGTCTCCAACACCAGTACGGCGTTGGAGAGTTCGCCCTCGTTGGCGACCTCGCGCTGGTAGGAGAAGATGTCGTTCCTGATGTGCACGGCGTCGGAGAAGGCGTCGCGCAGTACGCCGAGCGGGCGCGAGTGCGCGACGCGCGCCGGGACCTCGGCGGACACGTACTCGACGAGGCCGGCCGACCAGGGGGCGCCGCCCACCTTGCGGCGCATCTCGATGTACTCCAGGGGGTTGGCCACCCGCCCGATGTTGATGTTGGCGAGCTCCCACATCGACTCGTTGAGGAGGTTCTTCGTGGACTCGGAGAACCGTTCCCTCCAGTCCATCGACATCGCCGGCACGGTCCGCGCCCAGAGGTCGGCGAGTCCGGCCTCGACGGGGTTGGTGGCCTCGGGGAACCCGCCGGCCAGGTCCATCGGCATGAAGGCGGCGAGCCGGTCCAGGTAGGTCTTGGCGCCGTCGCGGTCCTGGGAGCGTTTGTACATCTCCAGGAAGTGGTCGTCGAAGAAGAACACCCACACGTACCAGTCGGTGACCAGGGACAGCGTCTCGCTGTCGCAGTCGGGGTGGGTGTACGAGCACAGCAGGGCGTAGTCGTGCGAGTCGAGGTCGCTCTCTTCCCAGACCCCGGAACCTTCCAGCATCCCGAAGCCGCGCGCCCACTGCTTGGTGTGGACCCGCGCGTCCTCGAGGTGGGGGTTCAGTCGCGCCGGATAAGGCACATAGAAATCCGGCAGTTGGAACGGCTGCGTCACGGCGGGGTCGGCCTTTCGTCTGTCTGTCTCGTCTGGAGGGCGGGGGGCCGTGACGACGGCCCCCCGGCACGAGATCAGCAGTGCCCTACCCCTGGTGCCCTTGGGATATGGGGGAGTTCACTGCTTCAGGTGACGCAGGCGCGGTTCCCCGGCGCGCGGGCCCGCCGGGGGATAGACGTCAGCCGGCACGGACGGCCGTGTGGCCGGCCAGCACCGCGCGGGTGCCCGCGAAGACAGCCCGGGCCGTCGCACCGGGGCCCTGGGACAGCAGGGCGTCGGACATCACCTCGGCCGAGACGGTGGTCTTCACGCCGTGCTCGACCAGGAGCGTCAGCAGGTCCTGAGCGGCCCGGGTGCGGCTGCCCGGAACGAGGCGGTGGTGGAGGGACTCCTGCCGCATGTCGGCCAGCGGATCGGGGCCCACGTCGCACAGCTGGACCGTGAAGATCCGCCCGGGCGGCACGGGGGCGAGGTCGGCGGCCGAGGTCGCACCGCGCACCCAGTGCCATACGTCCAGCACCAGCCCGGCGTTGGGCCGCGCGGTCCGGCGTACCAGCTCCCAGGCGGTGGGCAGGTCGGGGACCGCGCCGAACGGCATGTACTCCAGAGCGATGCGCAGCTCGCCGGCCCGCTCGCACAGCGCCGTGAAACCGTCGGCCATGACCTCCATGGGCGTCGGCTCGAACAGGCCGGAGTTGATGTGGTCGGCCCCGAAGGTCCGGGCGATGTGGAAGGCGGTCTCCTCCTTCGGCGAGGGTATTTCCGCGCCGTCGCCCGGGGCCCAGTCGCTGAGGAATTCCACCTCGCTGAGAGCGATCCCGTTTTCGTCGAGAATCGCCTGCATGGCATGGTCGTCGAGACCGGTGCGGCGGGCTTCCCGATAGGCCTCGACACTGAGGCCGACGGCCTGGAAACCCGCCGAGGCGGCCGCCTGGATCCGTTCCCGGAAAGGGGCCTCGCCCAGGGTCAGCGAACTGATCGTCAGTGGACGGATAACGACAGCTCCCCTCTTCGATGCCTACGTTTCAATGCCTAGGATTCGACGGTCTTGCGCTGGTCGAAGTCGGGGTAGAACGTGCGCAGCAGGCGGAAGGTCTCGGAGAAGTCGAGCTGGCCCGGGGCGGAACTGCTCCCGATGAAGGAGTAGGTGATCGGGGAGCCGAGGGCGGGGAAGAAGACCCGCGAGACGGCGCCGATCGGGCCCATGGCGATGACGATCAGCCGGGTGTCGGCTCCCGCCTTCAGCAGGAGGGAGGCGAGACGCTTCACGTCGCTGTCGGAGGTCACCATCGTGGAGACCTTGACCACGTCGGCGCCGGCGTTCTTCGCTTCGGCGATGACGGTTTCGAGTTCCTCGGTCCCCGGCGTGAATGCGAAGTTGTGGTAGGAGACGATCGCCAGGGTGTCGTTCTCGTGGGCGGCGGAAATGACGTCCGCCAGAATTCCGCGGGACGACAGCTCGATGTCCACCGCCTGGACCTCGGGGGCGACGGCGCGGAACAGGTCGAGGCGCTCCTCTTCCGTGCCGCTCCACTCGCCGCCTTCGTGGGTGGAGCGCAGCGTGGCCAGGATCGGCAGGGACTTGAACGTGCGGACCTGCTGGAGAACGTGGTCCGTGTCGGTGCGCGAGTACCTGTCGATGCGCAGTTCGGCCACGTCGACGCCGGCGGCCTTCGCCTCGTGCGCGAGCCGCTCGGAGTCGTCGTCCCCGAAGCTCACGGCGACGAGAGGAATCTCGGCGTCAAGCAGGTCCCGCAGGGTGTTCATTTTCTCGTCACAGCCTTTGCAATTCGAATTTCAATCCGCCCCCTTCGGCGACCTGGATTGCGGCGCCGATGAGTGAGGAAGCGGGAGCGGTCACCGCGCGCTGGATGACATCACTTCCGAATGTTTCTCTGCACAGGGTTTCCGGGAAACCGTTCATGAATGTGCGGAGGTAATCATTCGATCGGGCGATCAGTCCGGGTACCTGCGAGATACCTGATCCGACGCGAACCGTGGTGAACGGGGAGGAGTATACAAGGTTTGCGCAGGCCCGCGCAATATATCTCGCCTGGAGGTCCCACGCCTTGTGATGCGCGGGAAGCTCGTTCGCGGGCACCTGCCACCGGCCGAAAATTGCCCGCCCGGAGGCGAGTCCCTGAAAACAACTCCCGTGAAATCGGCAGCTGCCTCGATATGCGTCGTCGGTTTCCCGCGGCAGCTGGATGTGGCCGAGCTGCGGGGGATCGCTCCGGGCCCCGGGACCGGAGACGACGGCTCCCGGAGGCGGGCAAAAGGCTCCGCCGATCCCCGTTCCGATCGACAGATAGACGAAACCGGCCGATGCGGGCGTCTGATGGCGTGATTCCGCCGACACGGCGGCGGCGACGTCGAAGTCGAAGTGCACGGGCACCCGGAATCGCCGGGACAGCAGCGCCGGCAGGTTCACATCGGACCACTGGGGTTCGGAACTTCCGACGATCGCGCCGAAGGCCTCGTGGCGCGGATCCGTTTCCAGCGGGCCGAAGACGGAAAGTCCGATGCCGTTCACGCGGTGGCGGGCGAAGAGCCGGGCGATATGGGATTCCAAGGCCGCCACGGTGTCCGTGGCCGACGTGACGGCAATGCGGTGGCACTCGACTTCCCGCAGCGACTCGGTGAAGGCACCGACCAGGAATTTTGTCTTCCCGGCGTCGACCGCGATGAAAACGTCGTTCTCCGGCATTACGTCTGGGGTTCTTCGTGTACGAGGACCTGGCCCGGTTGCCGGCTCCAGTTCTCGAAGAGCTCGAAGAGGTGCTCCGTCCGGGAGCTGCGGCCGTAGTAACGGTATTCGAGCGATTTGTCGGCGAGCCGCCCCGTGCGCAGATCCCAGGAAGGGAAGGTGACGAGCAGGTGGGACCGGCCTATCGCGAGACCCAGCAGAAAGGGAAAGGAGGGATAGCGCCAGATCGCCAGCCCGGACTTCCCCCGGCACAGCGCCTTGAGCCGCTCCACCGTCTCGGCTTCCTCGCGCTCCCAGTGGGCCGGGAATTGCGAGCTGTCGGTCAGCGAGAAATCGATCGACCGCATCGTGATGTTCAGCCTGTTCGGGTTCTGCTGTACGAGGTCCCTGAGCAGCGCGGTCGTGAACGTACCGCCGGTGAAGGCGAGTATCTCGATGTCGATCACCCGCTGCGACGGCTCCTTGGCGACGATCTCGCGGATGAAATCGACGGTGCCGCTCACGTCGTCCGGGAATTTGATGCCGGCCTCGGTCGCGCCGATGCCGTTCTGGATCACCCGGGTCAAGCGGTCCTCATCGCGTTGGCGAATGGGGCGGAGCACGACGAAGAGAACGGGGAACACCACGAGCGCGGTGATGATGTTGGGGAGGCAGGCCCTGATGAAATCGACGACCGCGTCCGCCTTTTCCGGGGGCGGAAGCAGGAAATAGATGACGGTGAGGGCGACCAGGGTGACGACGGCGAGCACCAGTTTGAGCCATTCGATCGCCGTCTCGTTCTCATCCTCCTGCTGCCCCCGCATTGCCTGCCCCATTCAATAGATCCCCCGTGTCGGCAACCGCAACAATAGCCAGGCGTACGGCAGTTGGCTACGGCGGGATGTCCCAGGTGGCAGCCCTGGCGGGGAGGGCGGCCGCTGCCCCGGCGCGCGCGGGCCGGGGTGTCGGAGCGCAGGATATTTGTCCGATTGTTCTACGTTTGCCCCTTCGGTACATTTCGACGTTCCGGGAGGACATCATGGCGATCGATCTGGACAAGGTGTTGGACAAGGCCTGGGCCGACAAGCCGCTCGCGGAGGTGCTCGCCGCGCCCGTGGCCGCGCTCAAGGGAGTCACCGACAAGGACGGTGAGCTCTTGCAGGAGGCGTTCGGGGTGAGGACCGTCGCCGACCTCGGGAAGCTGAAGTTCGCGCGCTGGGCGCAGGCGCTGGTGGCGCTGGAGCACAGCGCCAAGTAGCCCGTGGCGGCCGACGGCGCCCGACCCGAGGTGCGTGGTGGGTCGGGCGCCGGTGGCAGCGGGAGCCGCAAGGACAACGGGAGCCGTAAGGGCAAGAGCAGCCGTAGCGGGCAGGGCCTCAGCCCTGGGCGGCCAGCTCCTGCACGGCCTGCAGGCTCGGAGCCTGGCGCAGGGAGCCGGGGACGATGTGGCTGGCCTTCGCCGGGTCCGAGTCCCTGACCATCTCCGCGAGCGCCGCCGTCGGGGCGATGCCCCGGAGCTTGGCCTCGTGGAGCCGGGAGACCCACATGACGCCGAGGTTGAACGCGGCGTCGCCGCCGGCCGGGCGGACCTTCCAGCCCGCCGCGTCGTCCTCGTCGTTGGCCCAGACGTAACCGATGACATTGCCCTGGCGGTCCGCCGCGGCCACGTACTGGACCGGCCGGTCCGTGGCCTTCGCGTAGCGCGGCGGGCTCGCCGTCTCCCTGAGCTGGAGGTCCTCGGTGGTCCGGGGCTGGGGAGTCGGGCGCGTTTCCCCGCTCATGATGATGCCTTTCGTTTGCTAGAACCGGGGCAGGACTTCTCCGTAGACCTGCACCTGTCCATTCTCCATGAACACCCGGGTCACCCGGTACGTCGTACCGCGCCCGAGCAGCAGCTCGCGCTCGCCCTGGCCGAACTTTCCGACGTTCTCGACCCACAGGGCCGGAGTCCCCTTGGGGACCCTGAGGTGGAGGATGGCCTCCTTGCCCGCGAAGGCGGACACCGGGTGGTTGCCCAGCGACGTGGACATGTAGGCCGGGTCCCCGTACTCCTTGCCCAGCATGTCGAGCGGATCGTCGAGCTTGAGGTGGCTGATACCGGTACCGCGGACCACCATCACGTCCTCCGGCACGGGGTGGCCGGCGAGCGCCGCGTCCACCTCGTCGATGTTGTGCTGGACGTACGAGCTCCACTTGGCGGAGTCGCCGCGCAGGTACCCGTTCATCTCGTTGTACGTGGCCCAGCCGTCCGCGTGCGGGGCGGGGTGGCTGTAGTTGGGCTCGTCGGTGTAGTCCCAGACCGACTTCTGGCGGGCCGGCGGCATGTCGTCCGCGTAGTGGTTCCAGTACGCCTGGCCGTACGAGATCGCGTCGGTGTCGCGTGCGAAGGGCACCGTGTTGTCGGTGAGCTCGGCGAGCGCGACCTGGTGACGCTGGGCGTTCGTGAGTCCGGCCCAGTCGTCGACCGACACGTGCGGGGTGTACTTGAAGGGTTCCCCCGCGCCCCCGGTGCCCGGACCGTCCGTGCCGTGGTGGCCGGCGCCCGTGTCCGCGTCGTCGGCGCCGTGCAGCGGGTCGCCCGCGTCGCCGTGCGGAGTCGGCGGGTCCACGTGCCCGCCGTGGTCGACGTGCGCGGCGTCGTCACCGGCGTGTGCCGCGTCGTCGGCGTGCGAGACGGCGTCGTCCGCGTGGCCGG
This sequence comes from Streptomyces sp. NPDC060028, assembly GCF_042736725.1. Classification (NCBI taxonomy): domain Bacteria; kingdom Bacillati; phylum Actinomycetota; class Actinomycetes; order Kitasatosporales; family Streptomycetaceae; genus Streptomyces; species Streptomyces sp. NPDC060028. The sequence goes on from NZ_JBHWVJ010000056.1 coordinate 47,415, forward strand.
GGCCGTGCGGGCCGTCCGGCGTGTGCGGGGCGGTACCGGGCAGGTCGTGCCCGGCGCCGGACGGCAGGTGCTCGCCGGGCAGGTGACTGCCCGGGCCGGTCGGTACGTGGCTGCCCGGGCCGGTCGGTACGTGGCTGCCCGGCCCGGTCGGGACGTGGCTCCCCGGGCCGGTCGGGACCTGGTCGAAGGCGGCGGGCGCGGGACCGAAGGTGCCCGCCGGGGTCGGGTGCGCGACGCCGGTCGCCGCCGAGTCGCCGACGTGCGCCGCGCCCGGCAGGCCGTCACCGATGTGGGCGCCGGCCATGACGGGCTGCTGGATGGTCCACGACTTGGGCAGCTGGGTCCCGGGGACCATCTCGTGCGGAGCCGGTACGTGGCTGCCCGGGCCGGTCGGGACCTGGTCGAAGGCGGCGGGCGCGGGACCGAAGGAGCCCGCCGGGGTCGGGTGCGCGACGCCGGTCGCCGCCGAGTCGGGCACGTGAGCGGCGCCCGGCAGCGTCCAGGACTTCGGCAGCTCGGTGCCGGGGACCATCTCGTGCGGGATCGGGGTCGTCTCGGGGATGCCGGTCGGGGCGAACAGATTGCCGTTGGGGTCCAGGACGCGGCCGTCGGGCAGCTGCACCGAGCCTTCGGGGAAGGACGGAATTTCGATTTTGCCGATGCCCTTGAAGCCGGCCATGACGTCGCCGATTTTGGAGATGCCGGCGCCGGCGCCCTTGAAGACGTACGTCATCGGGTCGATGAACTTGCCGGCC
>NZ_JBHWVJ010000057.1:0-39324 GCF_042736725.1 Streptomyces sp. NPDC060028
GGCGGGGGGGGCGTTGTGGGCCGTGGCCGGGTCGGGGGGGGCCCGTCCGGCGCGGGCGGGCGGTGGCCGGCCCGGACCGGACGTGGCCGGTCAGCCGCGGTCGGCGACGGCCCAGGCGGCGGTGGCCACGACCGCGGCGGCCCCGAGGACGGCCGGCCAGGCGCCGACCTTCTTGGCCAGCGGGTGAGCGCCCGCGAACCCGGCGAGGTACAGGGCGCCGAGCCCGGCCGCGGCGGGGGCCCCGCCGCGCTTGTGCCACTCGCGGCCCGCGGCGATGCCCGCGGCGCCGAGGACGACACCACCGAGCGGGCGCTTCTTGGTCCACCGGGCGACGGCGTAGCCGCCGACCAGACCGGCGGCCGCCACTGCGGAACTGGGTACCCGAGCCATGCCAACTCCCTCGTTCTCGTTCGTTTGTCCGAGGCTAACGCGGCCGCTTGACCACCCGGCGGGCGCCCAGCCACGCCAGGACGAACACGGTCCCCCCGATCACGCTGTTCGGCACCGACTCCTGCACGGTGCGGGGCAGCAACGCCACCACACCCAGGACGAGGAGAAAGGCGAGCGCGCACCGGCCGGCCGCCCGAAGCAGTCTGTCCACGGGCTACTCAACGCCCCGTCGGGTTTCCCGACACGGAGGGCGGGGAGGGGATTTGTCGCACACTCGCCGGATCCGCGCGGTGTGAGCCCCTGGAACCCGACTGGCATAAATTCACTCTCCCCACCCAAACGGGCAAACCACCCCCATCGCACATCGACATCAGGAGCTCGGACATCGTGATCTGCTACGGACAGGCCGTCCTCGACCTCGCGGACGAACTGGTCGACGCCTACGCCGACGTCTTCTCCGCCCCGCCGTGGAACGAGGACGAAGAAACCATTCGCCAGTTCGCGACCCGCCTCCAGGCCGACGCCCGGCGCCGGGGATTCCGTACGGCCCTGGCCCAGTCCGCGACGGGCATCGACGGCTTCGCCACGGGCTGGATCACCCCGGCGGCCTTCCCCAAGAACCGCGCGTACGGCCAGGTCGCGGCGCAGCTCGGGCCGGCCCGGGTCAAGGAGCTCCTGACGGGTGCGCTGGAGATAGACGAGCTCGCCGTACGCCCCTACGCGCGCGGCCACGGCACCGGCCGGGCCCTGCTCACCGAGATCACCGCCGACGCCCCGGACCAGCGCGCCTGGCTCCTGACCTCCCGCTTGGCGGCGGACACGGTGGCCACCTACCGCCGCCTGGGCTGGCACGAGGTCCCGGCCCTCCCGGGCACGCAGACGGGCGTGGTCGTCTACCTCTCCCCCCACCACCCGAACCGCTGAGCGGCCCCGAGACCGCTCAGGGCGGGGGCGTGTCCCGCCGATCACGCCGGGCATAACCCGCGCATGATCACGACGCACACGGCCCATGCGCCGACGCAGACGAAGACGCACACGACAACACAGCCGGCCACCGAGACGGCCCGCATCGCGCGTCGCCAGCTCAACCTGGCGACGCGCCACCAACTCGCCACGGCAGCCGGCGTCCCGGGCGGCACCATCACCTCCCGTACCCGCCCGGGCGGCCCCTGGCAGCGCTTACTGCCGCGCGTCTACCTCCTCCAGACCGGCCCCCCGGACCACCGCCAGCGCGCCCTCGCCGCCGTCCTGTACGCCGCCGAGCCCGCCGCGGACCCCCTGTCCGGCGACACGGCCGCGCTCACCGGCGGCGCCGCCCTGGCCCTCCTCGGCATCCGCGACGCCCCGTACCTCCCCGCGGACGTCCTGATCCGCGCCCCGCGCCGGCTCGCCCGCACCGCGGAGGTGGCCCCGCTGCCGACCTCCCGCTGGCCGCGCACGATCGCGGTGTCCGGCATCCCGAGCACCCGCCCGGTCCGCGCGGCGGCCGATTACGCGGCCCGCGCGCAGGACCCGGACCGCATCCGCTCGACGCTGGCCCACGTGGTCCAGGCGGGCTGGTGCCACCCGCAGGACCTGCACGCCGAACTTCGCGCGGCCCGCCTCCTCACCCGCCCCGCGATCCGCGCCGCCGCGGCGGAACTGCTGGCCGGGGTCCGCTCGGTCGCCGAGGCCCGGGCCCGCGACACCCTGACGGCGACCGACCTGCCGACCCCGCTGTGGAACGCCCGCCTCCACACCCCGGACGGCGTCTTCCTGGCCAGCCCGGACGCCTACTGGCCCGACGAGGGCGTGGCCCTGGAGATCGACTCGGCGGAGTACCACTACACCCGCGACGCCTGGCACGCCACCCTCCGCCGCCGCCTGCGCCTGGAGTCCCATGGCATCCTGGTGGTCAGCGCGACCCCGTCGATGGTCCGCGACACCCCGGAGGAAGTCCTCGCGGCCCTCCGCACCCTCCTCACCCTGGCCACCACCCGCCCCACCCCACCCACGCCCCGCGCCCGCGGCCACGTACAACTGGAGCTCCCGGTGCCGTGACAATGGCGGTGTGGAAGCCCTTGAGAGCACTCCGGACGTACGGGCCCGCATGAGCCGGCAGAAGCGCAAGGACACCCGGATCGAAGTGGCCCTGCGGCGGGCGCTGCACGCCGCGGGCCTGCGGTACCGCGTACACCGGCGCCCGATCAAGGGGGTGCGTCGGGAGGCCGACATCGTCTTCGGCCCGGCGCGCGTCGCGGTGTTCGTGGACGGCTGCTTCTGGCACGGGTGCCCCGAGCACGCGACGTGGCCGCAACGCAATGCGGAGTTCTGGCGCGGCAAGATCGAGGGGAACCGGGCCCGCGACCGCGACACCGACGCCAGACTCGCCGAGTCCGGGTGGCTGGCGGTCCGGGTGTGGGAACACGAGTCGCCGCAGGAAGCGGCCGTACGTGTCGCCGAGGCGGTGCGGGAGCGACGGGACGCGCGCGCGTCCGCCGCTGCCGTCTCCCGTGAGCGCGCGGGTGATTGACGCTCGACGCGCGTCCCACCCGGTCGACCCGAGGGGCCCGAAGGCTCAGCCGTGGCACTTCGCGTACGGCTTGCCCGAGGTGCACCAGCAGGGGGAGGCGGGGGTGGGGGGCCAGGGGGCGGCTTTGCCGCGGGCCGCGAGGGTCGTGGCGTACTCCGCGAGCAGGGACGGGGAGGCCGGGGAGGTCTTCTCCGAGGCGGCGAAGGCTTCGTACGAGGGGACGCTCGCGGTGACGATGCCGAGGTTCGTCGTGCCCGAGGCGGCCAGGGCGCGCAAGGAGGACTCGATGTGCGCGAGGTGGCTCTCGTGCGAGGGGTACTCCACGGCGAGGGTGGGGTAGCTGGTCAGCAGCTCCGCCAGTTCGCGCTGCGGCCAGTGCAGGATCGCGACCGGGAAGGGCCGGGACAGGGCGGCGCGGCGGTCGCCCAGTTCGGCGCGCAGGCGGGCGATCTCGGCGCGGAGCTCGGCCGGGTCGTCGGAGCCCAGGGCCCAGATGCGCTTGGGGTCGTGCAGCTCGTCCAGCGGGATCGGGCCGATGTGACGGGTGTCGGCGACCATGTCCCACTCGTCGTGCGGGAGTCCGAGCAGGCGCCGGACCCGGTGGCGGCCCGTGAGCAGCGCGGTGGTCGCCTGGGTGAGGGGGGAGTTGTCGGGGATGAGGAGGGTCGCCGCCTCCGTGAAGCAGTCGTGCGAGGCCTCCAACTCGTCGTGGGCCTCGAGGGCTTCGGCGATCACCTCCCAGGGGGCCGGGTCCGCGGGGGCCGCGGCGCGGATGCCCTGGATGAGGGCGCGGGCCTCGGCCTCGTGGCCGTACTCCCAGAGGTTCGCCGCCTGGAGGGCCTTGATCAGCTGGGGGTCGTCGGGCGAAGCGGCGAGGAGTTGGTCGTACAGCGCGCTGGCGCGGTCCCGGGCGTCGGCCAGCTCGAGGTGGGCCGCGGCCTGGAGGAGCAGCGGCTCCTGGTCCTCGGGGTAGCGGGTCGCCGTGCGGATGAGGCGCTCGGCTTCGGCGATGTGCTCGGAAGGCGTGTCGGGGCGCATGGTTCACACCGTACTGCCGCTGGTCAGTTGACGGGGGAGGACTTAAGGTGCGGGCCGTGCGAGATCACATTCCGGTGGTGGTGCAGGGCCGGCGGCGCCGCGCGGGCCGGGCCGGTGCCGCGGGGGTGCTGTGGGGGGCCGCCGAGCTGGCCGTCACCGTCGGCGTGGTGGTGTTGTTGCTGGTGGTGCACCAGGTGTGGTGGACCAACCGGCAGGCCCTCGCGGGCGCGCACGAGCAGGTCCGGGAACTGGAGCGGGAATGGACCGGCCTTCCGGCCGGCCCCGCCCTTCCTTCTCCCGCGACCGATCCGTCTCCCGATCCGTCTCCCGGGCCGGGCACCGTTCCGGATCCGGATGCCGGTCCGTCCCGCGCCCCGTCCGCTTCCGGCGAAGGTGCGCCCTCCTCCGCCCGCAAGTCTCCGCAGGAGTCGGCGTACGGAGTGCTGCGCATCCCGCGCCTCGGCGTCGTCGTGCCGATCGCCCAGGGGGTCGACAAGCGGGCCGTGCTGGACAAGGGGTACGCCGGGCACTACACCGGGAGCGCGCAGCCCGGGGCGGAGGGGAACTTCGCGCTCGCCGGGCACCGCAACACCCACGGGGAGCCGTTCCGCTACATCAACCGGCTGCGCGCCGGGGACGAGCTGATCGTCGACGTCCGGGGCAAGCGGTACACGTACGTCGTCGGCAGGACGCTGCCCGAGACGACCGAGCGGGACACCGGGGTCATCGCGCCCGTGCCGCGCAGCGTGGTCAAGCCGGAGTACGGCTACAGCGAGCCCGGCGCGTACATCACGCTGACCACCTGTACGCCGGAGTACACCTCCACGTACCGGCTGGTGGTCTGGGGAGTACTCAAGTCCTGAGCCGGGCCCGGCCGCCCGTGCACCCTCTAGGGTGGGGCGGTGCGTCGGAAACGGGTGAAACGTCCTCAGTTGCTGTGGCTGGCCGTGCCGTTCGTGCTGTTCGGCGGGGCGCTGCCGTTCGTGAACCGGGTGGAGCCGCTGGTCTTCGGGCGAGTGCCGTTCCTGCTCGCGTGGTGCGTCGGGGCGACCCTGGTGACCCCGCTCGCGGTCTGGCAGGCCTGGCGCGGTGACCACCGGTGAGCGCGGCGGCGGTGGCGACCTCCGTCTTCGCCGTGTTCATGGTGGTGACCGTCGTGCTCGGGCTCCTCGCGGTGCGCGGCGGCGGCCGGAACGGTGGAGGGGGCGGGCTCGCCGAGTGGTCGGTGGGCGGGCGGTCGCTGGGGACCGTGTTCATCTGGGTCCTGATGGCGGGGGAGGGTTACACCAGCTTCAGCTACCTCGGCGCCGCCGGCTGGGGGTACAACTACGGCGTCCCGGTCATGTACGTGGTCGCGTACATGTCCTGCGGATACGCCCTCGGATACGTCGTCGGGCCGATGCTGTGGGACTACGCGCGGCGCCACGGGCTCGTCGGGATCACCGACATGGTCGCCCACCGCTACCGGCGGCCCTGGCTGGGCGCGGCCGTCGCGGTGGTGGCCACCGTCTTCCTGCTGCCCTACATCCAACTCCAGATCACCGGGATGGGCGTCGTCGTCTCCACGGTGACGTACGGCGCCGTGCCGCTGGAGTGGGCCTACTTCGTCGCCTTCGCCGTGACCACCGGCTTCGTCGTGGTCAGCGGGCTGCGCGGCAGCGCGTGGGTGTCGGTGCTCAAGGACGTGCTGGTCATCGGCACGCTGGGGTTCCTGGCGGTCTACGTGCCGATCCACTACTTCGGCGGGTACGGGGAGCTCTTCGACCGGCTCGTGGAGCAGCGGCCGCAGTGGCTGACGCTGCCCGGCCACGGGAGCCACGGGGCGGACGCCCGGGGGACGGGCGGGCGCGGGGAGCTGGGGGTGGCGTGGTTCGCGTCCACTACCGTGCTCAACGCGCTGACCGTCGTCATCTTCCCGACCACCGTGGCGGGGTACCTCGGCGCGCGCGACGCCGACGCGCTGCGCCGCAACGCGATCCTGCTGCCCGCCTACAACGTGCTGCTGTTCGTGCCGATGCTGCTGGGCATGGCCGCGCTGTTCGTGGTACCGGGGCTGGCGGGCGCGGACTCCAACCTCGCGCTGTTCAAGCTGATCGTGGACCTGCTGCCGGCGTGGGCGGTCGGGCTGGTCGGGGTGGCGGCGGCGCTGTCGTCGATCGTGCCGATGGCGGTGTTCATGCTGGTGATCGGGACGATGTGGGGGCGCAGTGTGCTCTCGCTCGTGCCCCGCTGGAGTTCGGGCGAGCGGCAGAAGCTCGCCTCGCAGGTGGTCGTGGTGCTCGTCGGGTCGGTGGCGCTGGTCATGACGTACGTCGCCCCCAACACGCTCGTGCGGTTGTCGCTCGTGTCGTACGAGGGGATGGCGCAGCTGGTGCCGATGCTGCTGCTGGGGCTGGTGTGGCGGCGGCTGACGACGGCGGGGGCGCTGAGCGGGCTGGTCGCGGGGGTCGGGCTGGTCAGCGGGCTGGTCTTCACGGGGAACGACCCGGCATGGGGCGTGAACGCGGGCATGGTCGCACTCGTCGTGAACCTCGCGCTGGCGCTGGCGGTGACCTGGCTCGGGCCGCGCGAGACGGGGGACGGGCGGCCGGACGAGGAGGTGCTGGCCCGCGATCCGCTGCCGGGGGCTGTGCCGGTTGTCAGTGGGCCCGGTTAGTATCGGCAGCGAGTGCTGGTTCTCGTACGGGAGTTCGTGCGCGGGAGTGGGAAGGGGGCGGTTCGCATGGCTCGGCACAGCAGCGCGCGCTCGCTGTCGTTCCTGTCCCTGTGCCTGCTCCTGGTCGGCGGATTCCTCGGGCTCTACCTCGGGGAGGGCGGGCTGGTCGGACTGGGCGCCGTCGTGGTCGCCCTCGCGGCCACCGTCGCCGTGGGCGCCGCCGCGCTGGCCGCGCGCCTCGTGCGGCCCGTGCCGCCGCACCGAATACGCACCGCGATCCGTGATCGCGAGCGGCGCACGGCGTTCCTGCCGCAGCGCGACCCCGATGCCTCCGGCCGGTCGAGGCCCAGGGCTCCGGGCCGTCTCGTCCTGACGGCCGCGTAGGGGCGCGCAGTACCTCTCGCCATCTGCTGACTGATCACTGTTGTCGCCCCTCGCGGGTCGTCACGCCGAAATGCACCTTTTCGACGTTCGACGAGACCCTTCGGAGGGCCCACGTGTCCGTTTTCACTCATCTTGTCGCCGAGCTGGGCCGGCTCCTGGAGCCGGCGCTGGCCGGGTCCGCGACCGCTGCCGCGATCGTGCTGTTCACCGTGCTCGTACGGCTCGCCCTGCACCCGCTGAGCCGTGCCGCCTTTCGCGGGGCGACTCCGGCGGCGGGCTGCCTGCCCGTACTGCTCCAGCTGCCGGTGTTCTTCGTGATGTACCGCGCGTTCTCCTCCGACCGGATCGGCGGGGCCGCCAATGAGCTGCTGGGCCACCGGCTGTTCGCCGCGCCCCTGGGGGCCCGGTGGACGCAGGCCCTCGGGGAGGGCGGTCTGTTCGGGGCGCAAGGGCTGGTGTTCCTCGGGCTGTTCGCCGCCATCGCGGTGGTGGCGGCGTGGAGCGCGGTGCGGGGGCGCCGGGCGGCGGCCCTGACGGCCGCCGCGGCGGCGACCGCCGCCGCGAAGGGCGCGGGCGCGGGGAAGGGTGCGCGTGCGGGGAAGGCTCGCGCCGGTGCCGGTTCCGTCCCCGCCGTGACCGCCGAGCAGCAGGAGCTCGTGCGCAAGCTGGGCGGCGTACTGCCCCTGCTCTCGTTCGGGACGCTGATCACCGCTGCCGTCGTGCCGCTGGCCGCCGGGCTGTACCTGGTGACGACCACCGCCTGGTCGGTGGCGGAGCGCGCGTGGCTCCAGCACCGCAAGGACCGTACCGAGCGCGCGACGGCGGAGATCACCGGAGCAGAGCGTTCCAGCTTGTGAACAGGGTCTTGCGGATTGGCCGGACTTCTTGGAGGATCGACCAATCCTCCGATGGCCGCAACCCATCGGCCGGCCCGGGCATGCCCATGGGCCGACCACCCACGACCACGGGAGAATGCCCATGAAGCTGCTGCGTGTCGGACCGGTCGGGTCGGAGCGCCCCGCGCTGCTCGACCAGGACGGGACCCTGCGGGACCTGTCCGGCCTGATCACGGATGTGGACGGCGCTCTCCTGGCCGACGACTCCGTACTGTCCCGGGTACGGGACGCGGCGGCATCGGGCGAGCTCGCGGCCCTCGACGCCGAGGGGCTGCGCATCGGCGCGCCCGTCGGCCGCATCGGCAAGGTCGTGGGCATCGGCCTGAACTACTTCGGGCACGCGGCCGAGGTCGGCGCCGAGCCGCCGGCCGAGCCGATCCTGTTCCTCAAGGCCGCGGACACCGTGGTCGGCCCCGACGACACCGTGCTCATCCCGCGCGGCAGCGTGAAGACCGACTGGGAGGCCGAGCTCGGCGTCGTCATCGGCAGCACGGCCCGCTACCTGGCCTCCGCCGCGGAGGGCCTCGCGCACGTCGGCGGGTACGTACTCGTCAACGACGTCTCGGAGCGCGAGTTCCAGATCGAGCGCGGTGGCACCTGGGACAAGGGGAAGAACTGCGAGACCTTCACCCCGCTCGGCCCCTGGCTGGTCACCGCCGACGAGATCCCGGACCCGCAGGCCCTGGACGTGAAGCTGTGGGTCAACGGCGAGCTCAAGCAGGACGGCAACACCGCGGACCAGATCTTCCCGGTCGGCGAGGTCGTGCGGTACCTGAGCCAGTTCATGACGCTGTACCCGGGCGACGTCATCGTCACCGGCACCCCGGCCGGTGTGGCCATGGGGCAGCCGGAGCCGAAGCCGTACCTGCGCGCCGGTGACGTCGTGGAGCTGGAGATCGACCACCTCGGCCGCCAGCGCCAGGAGTTCAAGGGCGCGTAGCACGAGCACGACGGAAGGGGCGGTACCGCATCGGCGGTACCACCCCTTCCGTCGTCTTCCGTGCTTCCGCGTCAGCCCTGGGCCGAGGTGCGGCGACGGCGGCCCGCGACCAGCAGACCCGCGCCCGCGGCGAGCGCGGCGGCGCTGCCGCCCACGATCCAGGCGTTCTCGTCGCCGGCGCCGGTCTTGGCGAGCGAGCCCGAGCCGCCCGCCGGGGCCACGTTGGTGTTGCCACCGGTGCCGGTGCCCGTACCCGTACCCGTGCCGGTGGTGACGACGGCCGGCTTGGTGGCGCCCTTGTCGCCACCCGCGTTGCCCGTGTTGCCCGCGTCCGGCTTGCCGGTCTGGCCCTCGGCGGCCTTGTCCTTGGCGCGCGCCTCGTGCTGCCCGGTCTTCAGGAACGCGGCGCGGTCCTCGGGCGTGCCCTCGAGGGCGGCGACGGCGGCCTTCTTCAGCTCCGGACCCGGGTTCGTGCTCAGGATCGAGAAGATGAGCACCCGGTTGTCCGTGTCGCGCAGCTTGTGCTGCGTGGTCGTCACGAACTCGCGCAGCTGGGCGGGGCTCGGGTTGCCTTCGAGGAGCTCGATGATGCCCTTCTTCAGGCCCGGCCCGGCGCCGTTCAGCATCCGCAGCACCGCGACCCGGTCGTCCTCGGCCCGGACCTTGTGCTGCCCGGTCGCCACGAACTCGCGGACCTGCTCGCGCGTTCCGTTGCTCAGCAGGCGGTTGACCGCCTCGGTGATGCCCTTGCCGGCCCCGTTCAGCATCCGCGCCAGCTCGACCCGGTCGTCCTCGAAGCGGGCCACGTGCTGCCCGTTCCTGAGGAACTCGCCGATCGAGGCGGGGGTGTCGGTGCGCAGGGCGGCGATACCCGCCTTGCGCACCGCCGGGCCGCCGATGCTGATGATCCGGGCGGTCCGCACCCGGTCGTCCTGGAACTGCTGGTCGGCCCACTCGACCTCGAGGAAGTGCCGCATGTCCGCGGCCGTCCCCTTGAGGGCCTTCTCGGCCGCCTCGCGCACGCCCGGCCCGCTCTCCGGGTCCTTCAGGATCGCCTCGATCGCGGCCCGGTCCTTCGCGGCCTGCGGGTCCTCGGCCGGCTTCTCCACGGGCTTCTCGCCCCCGGGGTGCTGGTCGGGGACGCTCGCACCCGAGGACGTCACCGCAGTCGCGGAGTCGGCCGCGAAGGCCGGGGAGGAGAGCAGGACGGCCGGGGCCATCGCCGCTGCGGCGACGACGGTTGCGATCCGGGGAAGCTTCAAAGCGGAATTCCATTCTTCACATGTGTGATGATCGACAGCCTGTGCAGAATAGATCGTTTCCTGATGCCCGCGAGCCGATTTCCGTGCAAGTGTCCGTGCAACGTGGCTCACACACGGGGCGGCCGGCTCAGAGCTCGACGGCCACCCCGTCCCGGGACGAGGTGCGCGCCGCCTCCAGCACGGCCAGGCACTGCGCCGCCTCGTGCGCGGTGACCGGATTCGGGCCGCCCTCGCGCAGCGCGGCCGCCACCGCCGCGTAGTACGCCGGGTAGTCGCCGTGCTCGGTCGGAACCGACGCCCCGCCGCCGGTCAGCGGGGACTCGCCGGAGCCCAGCCGGCCCCACAGGTGCGGGGGTTCCTCGCCCCACAGCACGTCCCCGCCCGGTCGCAGCCCCTCCCGCAGGGCGGCCTCCTGCGGGTCGAGGCCGTACTTCACGTATCCGGCCCGCGAGCCCAGGACGCGGAAGCGCGGACCCAGTTGGGCGGTGGTCGCGCTGACGTACAGGTGCGAGCGCACCCCGCTCGCGTGGGTGAGGGCGATGAAGGTGTCGTCGTCGGCCTCGGCGCCCGGGCGGCGCACGTCGGTCTCCGCGTAGACCCGTACCGCAGGACCGAAGAGCACCAGCGCCTGGTCCACGACATGGCTGCCGAGGTCGTACAGCAGGCCGCCGATCTCCTCCGGGGCGCCGGACTCGCGCCAGCCGCCCTTGAGTTGCGGTCGCCAACGCTCGTAGCGGGACTCGAAGCGCTGGATCTCGCCCAGTTCGCCGTCGGCGAGGAGGCGGCGCAGCGTGAGGAAGTCGTTGTCCCAGCGGCGGTTCTGGAAGACCGAGAGGAAGGTGCCGGTCCGGTCGGCGAGGTCGGCCAGCTCGCGGGCCTCGGCAGCGGTCGCGGCCAGCGGCTTGTCGACGACGACCGGGACACCGGCGGTGAGGGCGGCCGTGGCGAGCGGGACGTGGGTCTTGTTGGGGGAGGCGATGACGACGAGGTCGAGGGCGGGGGTGCGCTCCCAGAGCTCGGCCGCGGAGCCGGCGATCCGGGCGCCCGGGCAGGCTGCGCGGACCTGGCTCTGGCGCTCCGGGTCGGAGGTGACGACGGTGTCGAGGACCAGGCCCTCGGTGGCGGTCACGAGGGGGGCGTGGAAAACGGAACCGGCGAGTCCGTAGCCGATCAGTCCGACGCGGAGGGAGCCGGTGGGGGCGGTGTCGTTCATGGCCATACTTTGGCAACAGTGTTGCTGAAGTGCAAGGAGGGTGGACAATGGGCGGGTGAACAGGGGCGATGAGGACGGTCCGCGCGGCGGGCGCGGCGGGGTGAATCTGCCGGCGCTGCGCGGGCACAACGACGCGCTGGTGCTGGACCTGCTGCGCGGCGCGGGCCCGTCGGGGCTGGGGCGCGGCGGGCTCGCCGACCGTACGGGGCTCACCCCGCAGGCGGTCAGCAAGATCACGGCGCGGCTGCGGGCCGAGGGGCTGGTGGCGGAGGCCGGCCGCGAGCCGTCCACGGGCGGCAAGCCGCGGACCCTGCTGCGGCTGGTGCCGGGGGCGCGGCACGCGGTCGGGGTGCAGCTGGACCGCGACGAGCTGGCGGCGGTACGGGTGGACCTGGCGGGCCGCGTCCTGGAGCGGTGGGACGCGCCGCTGGACTTCGGGGCCGGTCCGGACGCGGTCGTGGAGGCGGTCGTACGGGCGGTCCGGCGGGTGGCGGACCCGGCCGGCCCCCCGCTCGGGGTGGGGGTGGCCGCGCCGGGGCCGCTGGACTGGCGGGCCGGGGTGCTGGGGCGGGTGACGGGATACCCGCAGTGGGAGGGGTACCCGCTGCGGGAGGTGCTGGCGGGGCGGCTGGGGGCTCCGGTGCGGCTGGACAAGGACACGAACGCGGGGGCCGCGGGCGCCGGCTTCGGCGACGGCTCCTCGGTGTACGTGCACGTCGGCACCGGGCTGGGGGCGGGCCTGCGGCTGGGCGGCGAGGTGTACCGCGGCGCGCGTTCGGCCGCGGGGGAGTTCGGCCACCAGGTGCTGTCGCTGGACGGGCCGCCGTGCCGGTGCGGGGCGCGGGGCTGCGCGGAGGTGCTCTGCCTGGCGGCGGTGGCCCGCGGGGACTCGGCGGGGGCGGCGCGGATCGTGGGCGAGGCCGCGGCGAACCTGGTCGCTCTGCTCGACGTGGACCGGGTGCTGCTGGGCGGGCGCGTGGTGGCGGCCGCCCCGGAAGCCTTCGTGTCCGGAGTCCGCGCGGTACTGGCCTCCCGCTCCCTGACCCCGGCCCCGCCGGAGGTCTCGCTGTCCCCGACCAGCGTCGCGCAGGGCGCCGCGGAACTGGCCCTGTCCCCCTTCTTCGGCCGCGCCTGAACCCGGCCGCTCCCGCCCGCCCCCACACCCGCCTGGGCCCGGGCGCGCCGCCGAATGGGCGGAAACCTGGACAGGTCGGGCGTGGTGGGGGTGAGGGGTTGCGGAGGCGTGGGAGGGTGCGGGCAGGGCCGGGGTGATTGTCGCCTGGTCCGACCATCGTCCTGTCCGGCGAGTAGCGAAGGTCTTCCATGCGACTGCGCAAAGCCCTTGCCCTCGCCGCCGTCCTGGTCGCCGCCGCCGCATCCGCCGCGGCCGCGGACATCGGCACCGGCGGCGGGGCCCGCCCCGCGCCGGCGCTGCCCTCCCGCGTACAGGCCACCTGTGGGGACGCGAAGGCCCCGCAGTTTCCCATCGGCGCCCGCATCCGCGGCGGCCCCGCCGTGTACCGCACGGGCGGGGACCCGCAGAGCTGGTACCTCGACCTCACCAACACCACCGCCGGCGAATGCAGCGCCATCCACCCCGTCGTGGTGTTCACGGACAAGGCCCGCGCGCTGCGGCCCGCGCACTTGCGGATGGAGTTCGACACCCAGGGCGGCACCTTCCCCGTCAGCCTGGAGCGCACCGACCGCGACGAGATCATCGCCGTGTTCGACGGGGGTGACGCCTTCTCCGGATTCACCGTCGGCGCCGGCGGTTCCCTGACCGTCAAGGTCCGCCTCGCCTTCGCCGCCGACGCCCCGCACGGCGAGGCCGTCGCCGACGCGGCCCTCGTCCAGCGCAAGGGCGACGACGGCGACTGGGTCGGCGAAACCGGCGGCTACCACTTCACCGTGGAAGGGCAAGAGGACGCCGACGAGGCGGGCTCGCTCGCGCACACCGGCCCCCGCGAGACGGCCTACGCCCTCGGAGCGGTGGCCGCGCTGGCAGCCGGCGGCGGACTGCTGCTCGGCGCCCGCCGCCTGCGCACCCCGCCCCGCGCCCGCTGATCCGTACACCTGCCCGTACACCTCGCCCACGTACAGTCCGAGGGTGGAAGAACAGACCCGGTACCTGCCCCACCGGCCCGGCCAACCCGTGCGTTCCGGCATCCCGGAGCACGGCCGCATCCCCAAGTACTACGCCGTCAAGGCCCGTATCGCCGGGCTCCTCGACGAGCTCGGCGAGGGCGGCCCGCTGCCCACCGAGCGCGATCTCGCCGAGCGGTACGAGGTCTCGCGCGAGACCGTGCGCCAGGCCCTGCGCGAACTGCTGCTGGAGGGCCGGCTCCGCCGCTCCGGCCGCGGCACCGTCGTCGCCGGCCCGAAGCTGGAGCAGCCGCTCTCCCTCGCCAGCTACACCGAGGGCGTACGCCGCCAGGGCCGCCGGCCCGGCCGCAATCTCATCGGCCTGGAGCGTTTCCCCTGTCCGCCGGACCTGGCCGCCGGCATCGGCGCGGAACCGGGCGAGCCCGTCTGGCACTTGGAGCGCGTCCTGCTCGCCGACGATGAGCGCGTCGGCCTGGAGAGCACCTACATCCGCCTCGCCCGCGCCCCCCGCCTCGACGCCGATTTCCAGCCGGACTCCTCCTTCTACGGATACCTCCGCGACAGCCTCGGGATCTCCTTCGGCGACGCCGACGAGAAGCTGGAGACCGTGCTCGCGACCCCCCGCGAGGCGCTGCTGATCGGCACCCCGCCCGCGCTGCCGATGCTGCTCATCCACCGCTTCTCGCGGGACCAGGACGGCCGGCCGCTGGAGCGGGTGCGTTCGCTCTACCGTGGCGACCGGTTCAGCTTCACGACCCGGCTGCGGCCCGAATAGCCCCTGGCCGGCCTGCCCGTAAGGGAAGGAAAGGGACGTAAGGAAAGACGCAAGGGGTGCATTGACGTCACGAGACGGTAACGGGTCTGGTCCAAGCGTCGAGGGTTGTTCACCGGCCCGTTGCCGCGCCGATCCTCCCGGTCCACGGGCCGCGGCCACCGTGAACGACGTGAGAGTCATAGTCGTCGGAGGCGGCGTGGTCGGCACCATGCACGCCTGGCAAGCAGTCGAACGCGGCCACGAGGTCGTCCAGATCGAGCGAGAGGCCGAGGCCCGCGGCGCGTCCCTGCGCAATTTCGGCCAGATCTGGGTCAGCGGACGAGCCGGGGGCGAGGAACTCGACACCGCCCTGCGGGCCCGCGAGCTCTGGGAGCGCATCGGCGCGGAGGTGCCCGGCCTGGGCTTCCGTGCGATCGGCTCCCTCACCCCCGTCCGCAACTCCCGCGAGCACGCGGTCGCCGAGGCGGCCGTCGCCCGCCCCGACGCCGCCGCCCGCGGCTACGAACTGGTCACCGCCGCCGAGGCACGGGAGATCAACCCCGCCCTGCGCGGGGCCTTCGAAGCAGCCCTGTGGTGCGAGCGGGACGCGGCCGTCGAACCGCGCACCGCGCAGCCACACCTGCGCGAGGCCCTCAAGGCCACCGGCCGCTACACCTTCCTCCCCGGCCGCGAGGTCCGCGAGGTCGTCGGCGCGGGCGCCGTCCGCGACGACCACGGCGACGTCCACCGGGGCGACGCCGTCGTCCTCGCCACCGGCGCGTGGCTGTCCGGCCTGATCCGCGAGCTGGTCCCCGATCTGCCCGTGCGCCGGGTCCGGCTGCAGATGATGCAGACCGCCCCGCTCGGTGAGCCGCTGACCACCTCGGTCGCGGACGCCGACAGCTTCCGCTACTACCCGGCGTACCGGGGCGAGGCCCTCGACGCGCTGGCCGCCGGGCAGGCGCAGGCCCCGATCGCCGCCGCCCACAAGATGCAGCTCCTGATGATCCAGCGGCAGGGCGGCGGACTGACCATCGGAGACACCCACGAGTACGAGCACCCCTTCGCCTTCGACACCCTCGAAGACCCCTACGAGCACCTCACCGGGGTCGTCGAGTCCTTCCTGGGCCGACCGCTGCCGAAGATCACGCGGCGCTGGGCAGGCGTGTACGCGCAGTGCACCGACACCACCCGCGTCGTCCACCGCCAGCAGGTGGCCGACGGCGTCTGGCTGGTGACGGGACCCGGCGGCCGCGGCATGACCTGCTCGCCCGCCATAGCCGAGACCACCGCGAACGAACTGGGCTGGTAAGTCAGATGAGCAGCCGACACACCGACAACAAGAACCTGGTCGTCCTCGACATGGCCGGGACCACCGTCGCCGACGGCGGTCTCGTCGAGCGCGCCTTCGAGCGGGCCGCCGAAACCCTCGGCGTCGAGCCCGGCAGCGCCGACCACACCGCCAAGCTCCAGTACGTCCGCGACACCATGGGCGAGTCGAAGATCTCCGTCTTCCGCCACCTCTTCGGTACGCAGGAGCTCGCCCGGCGCGCCAACTCCGCCTTCGAGGAGGCCTACGGGGAGCTCGTCGACGACGGCCTCGTCGCCCCGCTCCCCGGCGCCCGCGAAGCCATGGACCAGCTCCGCGCCGACGGCCGCACCGTCGTCCTGACCACCGGCTTCGCCCGCGTCACCCAGGACGCCATCCTCGGCGCCCTCGGCTGGCAGGACCTGGCCGACCTCACCCTGTGCCCCGCCGACGCGGGCGGCCGCGGCCGGCCCTACCCCGACATGGTGCTGGCCGCCTTCCTGCGCACCGGCGCCGTGGCCGACGTACGCCAGACCGTGGTCGTCGGCGACACGGCGTACGACATGCTCAGCGGCAGCCGCGCCGGCGCCGGGATCGTGGCCGGCGTCCTCACCGGGGCGCACGGGCGCCCGGCCCTGCAGGAGCACGGCGCGACCCACGTCCTCGGCTCGGTCGCCGAACTCCCGGCGCTGCTGGCCCGGAGGTCCGGCGCGTGAGCGGCATCGGTTTCGACTCGGTCTCCGTCGCCTACGGCGGCAACACCGTCCTGGACCGCCTCGACCTGACCGTCGAACCGGGCGAGGTCATGGCGCTGCTCGGCCCCTCCGGTTCGGGCAAGACCACGGCGCTGCGCGCGGTCGCCGGCTTCGTCCGGCCCGCCGCGGGCCGGGTGCTGATCGGCGGCCGGGACGTCACCGCCCTGCCGCCCCACAAGCGCGGCATCGGCATGGTCGTCCAGCAGTACGCGCTCTTCCCGCACATGCGGGTCGAGGACAACGTCGCCTTCGGGCTGAGGGCGCAAAAGGCCCCGAGGTCCGGGATCCCGGGCCGGGTCGCCGAGGCCCTGGAGATGACCGGGATGGCGGCGTACGCCAGGCGCCACCCCCGCGAGCTCTCCGGCGGGCAGCAGCAGCGGGTGGCCATCGCCCGCGCGCTCGCCATCCGCCCCGGCGTGCTGCTGCTGGACGAGCCGCTCTCCGCGCTCGACGCGCAGCTGCGCTCCGGGATGCTCGCGGAACTGGCCCGGCTGCACCGCGAACTGCCCCACGTGTCGATCCTCTACGTCACCCACGACCAGGTCGAGGCGCTGACCCTGGCCGACCGGATTGCCGTCATGGACCGGGCCCGGCTGCAGGACTGCGGTACGCCGCAGGAGCTGTACCGGGCCCCGCGCACCGAGTTCACCGCCTCCTTCGTCGGCAACGCCAACCTGCTGCCGGTGACCGTGGCCGACGGCGGCGCGCTCTTCGCCGGGCGCACGCTCGAACTGGACCGGGGCCGGGCCGCCGTCGGCGCGAGCGCCACCCTGTGCGTACGGCCGCACCTGCTCGGCCTCGGCGACGGCCCCAACGCCCTGAGCGGCACCATCGCCGAGGTGCAGTGGCGCGGTTCGACGCACCGGCTGTACGTCGACGTCGGCGGCCACCGCGTCAAGGCGGACCTCCCGGAACTGCGCGACACCCCGGCCCTGGGCGACCGTGTGACCCTGCACTTCGAGCCGCGCGACGCCGTGCTGCTGGCCGCAGGGGTGTCCGATGCCTGAGGCCACGCGGCGGACCCCCGCCGCCGCGAGCCGGCCGTCCCGCGCCGAGCCCGGCGGCCCGGCCGGGGCCCCCTCCGGGGAGGCTCGGGGCTCTGCCCCGGACCCCGCGCCGCAATCGCCGACGTTGCCCGGTGGTGCACCCGCTGCCGCCCCGCAGGGGGCCCGGCTGCCCCGAGGGGTGTGGGCCCTGCCGCCCGTGGCCCTGCTCGCGGCGGTCTTCCTCTACCCCCTCGCGCTGGTGGTCCGGCAGTCCCTCACCCCCGACAACGGCGGCGGCGCCTTCGACGCGTACGCCTCCGTCTTCGCCTCGCACGGCTTCCGCGAGGCCCTCGGGACCACGGTGTGGCTGGCCGTCGGCGCCACCGCGGGCTGCCTGCTCCTCGGCTTCGCACTCGCTCTGGTCATCGCCTTCGTCCCGTTCCCCGGGGCGCGCGCGGTCGCGAGGTTCATCGACGTCTTCCTCTCCTTCCCCTCCTTCCTCATCACCCTCGCCCTCCTCTTCCTCTACGGCACCGTCGGCATGGCCAACGGCCTGTGGACCGACGTGTTCGGCGTTGCGGACGGCCCCTTCCGCTTCCTGAGCACGCCGTGGGGCGTCCTCCTCGCGGAGATCACGTACTTCACGCCCTTCGTGATGCGCCCGCTGCTCGCCGCCTTCTCCCAACTGGACACCGCCCAACTGGAGGTGGCCTCCTCACTCGGCGCGAAGCCGGGCCGGATCGTGCGGCGGGTGATCCTCCCGGAGGCACTCCCGGCCCTGGCCGCCGGCGGCAGCCTCGTCCTCGTCATGTGCCTCAACGAGTTCGGGATCGTCCTCTTCACGGGAGCCAAGGACGTCACCACGCTCCCGATGCTCATCTACGGCAAGGCGATCCTCGAATCCGACTACCCGGCAGCCTGTGTGGTCGCCGTCGTCAACATCGCGATCTCCGTCGGCCTGTTCGGCCTCTACCGGGTGGTGAGCAAGCGTGCTGGTGCATAGCAAGACCGGCCGCCGGGCCGCCTGGGCCCTCTTCGGCCTCCTTTTCCTGCCCCTCTTCGCCCTGCCCCTGCTCGTCGTGGTCGCGGCCTCCTTCGCCACCCACTGGTCCGGGGCCTTCCCCTCCGGTCCGACCACCGGGAACTACGCCGCCGCCGTCCAGGGCGAATCCCTCCAGGCGCTGACCACCTCACTGGTCACCGCCCTGGCCGCCAGCCTGCTCGCCCTCACCGTCGGCGGCTGGGCGGCGCTGGCCGCGGGCACGCTGCGGGGGCGCGGCAAGCGGGCCTTGGACGCGCTGTTCATGCTGCCGGTGGCCGTGCCGTCGGTGGTCGTCGGCCTCGCCGTGCTCGTCGCGTTCAGCAAGCCCCCGCTGCTGCTCAACGGCACCAGCTCGATCGTGATCCTGGCGCACACGATCCTCGTCACGGCGTTCGCCTACCAGTCCGTCTCGGCCGCCCTGGTGCGTCTCGACCCCGCGTACGAGCAGGCGGCGGCCTCCCTGGGCGCCCGCCCCTCGTACGTGCTGTGGCGGGTCAAACTGCCCCTCCTGCTGCCCTCCCTCACGGCGGCCGCCGGGCTCTGCTTCGCCCTGTCCATGGGCGAGTTGAGCGCCACGATGATGCTCTACCCGCCGGACTGGCTGCCCCTGCCCGTCCGCATCTTCACCGCCACCGACCGCGGTTCGCTCTTCAGCGGCTCCGCCGTCGCCGTGGTCCTGATGGCCACCACCCTGCTGGCGCTGCTGGCCGTCTCGCGCATCCGCACCAAAGCCTCGTACCGCTGAGCCTCGTGCCGCTGAAGTCTCGTGCCGCTCAGCCGCCTTCTGTATTCTCCGCTGACTCCCTTTCCCGGTAAGGAAGTTCCATGCCCAGCAAGCCCACGCTCCGTGCCGCGGCCGCCGTCACCGGCTGCCTTGCCCTCACCGTCCCCCTCACCGCCTGCGGCGGCTCCGCCTCCGCCGGCTCCCAGGGCGGCGGCGCAAAGATCGTCACCGTCTACAGCGCCGACGGCCTCAAGAGCGACAAGGGGGACGGCTGGTACGACAAGGTCTTCGCCGACTTCACCAAGAAGACCGGCGTCGAGGTCAAGTACGTCGAGGGCGGCTCCGGCGAGATGGTGCAGCGGGCGGTCCGCGAGAGGACCAACACGCAGGCCGACGTGCTGGTCACACTGCCGCCGTTCATCCAGCAGGCCGACGGCAAGGGCCTGCTGCAGGCGTACGCGCCGCAGGGCTCCGACAAGGTCAACGGCGCCGACAAGGCCGCCGACGGCAAGTGGACCTCGGTCATGAACAACTACTTCGGCTTCGTCTACAACAAGAAGGAGCTCGGCTCCGCCCCCAAGACCTGGGAGGAGCTGCTGGACGGCGACTACAAGGGCAAGCTCCAGTACTCCACTCCCGGTGTCGCGGGCGACGGCACCGCCGTGCTCATCAAGACGATGCACGACTTCGGCGGCAAGGACCCGGCGATGGAGTACCTGAAGAAGCTCCAGGCCAACAACGTCGGCCCGTCCTCCTCCACCAGCAAGCTCGCGCCCAAGACCGACAAGGGTGAGCTCCTCGTCGCCAACGGCGACGTCCAGATGAACTTCGCGCAGTCCAAGTCCATGCCGAACCTGGGCATCTGGTTCCCGGCCAAGGACGGCGCCAGACCCACGACCTTCGCCCTCCCGTACGCGGCCGGCCTGGTGGACAAGGCCCCGCACCCCGAGAACGGCAGGAAGCTCCTCGACTACCTGCTCAGCGAGGACGCCCAGAAGCTGGTCAGCGGGGTCGGCGGCGGCTTCCCGGCGCGCGGCGACGTCAAGCCCACCGATGCCAACGCCGTCGAGCTCACCAAGATCATGGCCGGGGTCGAGGTCTTCGAACCGGACTGGGCCGACATCGACAAGAACCTCACCGGCTACGTCGACGCCTGGAAGTCGGCCACCGGCAGCTGACGCAGCGCCGTCCGGACGGACCCTCGGCGCGGATGACGTCCGGCTCGGCTGATCCGTCCGGGCCGTGGACACCGACCGCGTCCGCGGCGCGGCCCGGATAGGGTGGTAGAGACCACAGGTCACAGAGGTCAGACGCCACCGAGAGCGGAGAACAGTCCAGTGGCAGAGCGCAAGCCGATCGAATCCTGGCTCACCGACATGGACGGGGTCCTCATCCACGAGGGCACCCCGATCCCCGGCGCCGATGCCTTCATCAAGCGGCTGCGCGAGTCCGGCAAACCCTTCCTGGTGCTGACCAACAACTCCATCTACACGCCGCGCGACCTCCAGGCCCGCCTCAGCCGCATGGGCCTGGACGTCCCCGTCGAGAACATCTGGACCTCGGCGCTGGCCACCGCGAAGTTCCTCGACGACCAGCGGCCGGGCGGCACGGCGTACGTCATCGGCGAGGCGGGCCTGACCACCGCCCTGCACGACATCGGCTACATCCTCACCGACCACGAGCCCGACTACGTGGTCCTGGGCGAGACCCGTACGTACAGCTTCGAGGCCATGACGAAGGCCGTCCGGCTGATCAACGGCGGCGCCCGCTTCATCTGCACCAACCCGGACGAGACCGGCCCCTCCGCCGAGGGTCCGCTGCCGGCCACCGGCGCGGTCGCCGCACTGATCACCAAGGCGACCGGCAAGAAGCCGTACTTCGCCGGCAAGCCCAACCCGCTGATGATGCGGACGGGTCTGAACGCCATCGGCGCGCACTCCGAGAGCAGCGCGATGATCGGCGACCGGATGGACACCGACGTACTGGCCGGGCTGGAGGCGGGGATGCAGACCTTCCTCGTGCTGACCGGTCTGACCTCCGCCCTGGACACCGAGAAGTTCCCCTACCGCCCGACCAAGACGGTGAACTCCATCGCTGACCTGGTCGATCTGGTTTAGGGCGTCGGCTGACTCGTACGGGCCAAGAGTGCGCCGCTCCGGATGCGGAGCGGCGCGCCGCACGTGAATCTCCTTGTTGAGGAGGTTCACCATGCGCACCGATCCGATCGCTCTCCGTGCCGCCGGGGTGGCCGTCGCGCTGACGGCCCTCACCACCGTGACCGCACCCGTCGCCCTCGCGAACGAGGGGAACCGCGGCAGCGTCTCGGCCGACCCCAACCCGGCCGAACCGGGGGCGCAGGTCAAACTGCGCGTCCACGGCTGTGACGACGACTGGGCCGTGGCCCAGTCGCCCGTGTTCGTGTCGGAGGTCCGGCTGTCCTCCGGCCGCGGCGACGACCGCCGCACGCTGTGGGGCGACGCGATGATCCGCTCCTGGGCCGAGCCGGGCCGGCACGACATCCGGGTGAAGTGCGGCGGCCAGGGCGGCGAACGCGAGTGGGGCTCCATCGAGATCGTCAGCCGCCGCGAGCACCACCCCGACCCGCACCACACGCCGGTCTGGCCCGTCCACGCGGGCGGCGGCGGCATGGCCGCGGAGCTCGCCGACGCGGCCGAACTGGCCGCCGCCGCCAAGCACAACCACGGGGGCGACGGCCCGGGCCTGCCGCACACGGTGATCGGCGCCATCCTCGCCGCCGTGGCCACCCTGGCGGTCGCCGGCCGGGCGCTGACCCTGCGCCGCCGCCGCAGCGGCGAGTGAACGAGGGCCGGGCGACCGGCAGCGGACGGCTGCTGACCTTCGCCGCCTGGTCGGTACTGGTGCTCGGCCTGTGGCTCTGGGGCCGCGAGATCACCGGGGTCCCGAGCCCGCTCACCGGCCAGGCCGGCGGTTCGGCGGCGGCGGGCCTGCCGGCCGCGCACGCCCCGCTGGAGGCGGCCGCGCCCGCACGGGTCGACGTACCGTCCATGGGCATCCAGGCCCCGGTGATGGCCCGGGACCTGGACGCCCAGGGCGCGATCGACCCGCCGCCGTACGAACAGCCGGGCGCGGTGGGCTGGTGGCGCGGCGGCCCCCAGCCGGGCGCGGCCGGGACGGCGCTGATGGTCGGGCACGTGGACACGAAGTCCAAGCCGGCGGTGTTCTACGGCCTGAGCTCGGCGCGGCCGGGCGACAGGGTGCGCGTGGTGCGGGCGGACGGCTCGGTCGCGGAGTTCACGATCGAGGACGTACGGGTCCACGAGCGCGCGGGCTTCGACCCGGACAAGGCGTACGGCCAGCGGGTCAAGGGCCGGGCCGAGCTGCGGCTGGTGACCTGCGGCGGCACCTACGACAAGGCGGTCAAGCAGTACACGGCGAACGTGGTCGTGTCGGCCTATCTGACGGGCGTCACGGTCCGGCCGGGCACGGCGGCGTGAGATCCGCCCGCCACTGTAGGTCCGTACGGCACGACGAAGAAGCCCCCCGCAGCTCTCGCTGCGGGGGGCTTCTTCCGTCTGTGCGCCGCCAGGGACTCGAACCCCGGACCCGCTGATTAAGAGTCAGCTGCTCTAACCAACTGAGCTAGCGGCGCTTGCTGACAGAGAAAACTTTACAGCACTTCCGGATGTGCTCGTGACCAGCCGCGCCCGCGTTGTCCGATTAACCCATGTTTGGGGTGTTTATCGTGCACGATATGTCTGGGCCCGGCCACATCTGACGCCCCGCCAGATGCGGCGCCCGGCCGACCAGCGGACGAGCAGGGGAGTGGACGGAACCGCATGACGATGCAGCCTCCGACGCACGTGTGTGCACAGACACCGACTACGACGCCGACCCCGGCGGCGATGCGGATGCCGATGCCGGTCTTCGAGGAGTACGAGCCCGCCGGCGACTGCGCGTGCCGGGGCTGCGCGCAGCGCCGTCGCACCCTCGCCCGCGGCCGGGCCATACCGCTGCGCGACGGAGGTCACCCCGCTGTCCGCGGGGCCCGCCGGGTGCTCGTCCTGGCCACCGCCGCGGGAGTGGTCCTGGGCGGTGGCGGCGGGGCCGCGGTGGCGGTGACGACGCCGGGCCCCGAGGCCGTCTCGCTGGACGACCCCGGTTCGCCGCAGGGCACGAAGTCCCCGCTGCACGGCCGTCCGGCGAAGCCGGGGCCGGTCGGCAGGCCCGGGCGCCCCGGCGCGCCGCCCGCCGTGAAGCCGATCGACCGCACGACGATCATCAAGCGGGCGAAGCTGTGGCTGGACGCGGAGGTCCCGTACAGCATGTCCGAGTACTGGGCGGACGGCTACCGGCAGGACTGCTCGGGCTACGTCTCGATGGCCTGGAACCTCGGTTCCAACGAGTGGACCGGCAGCCTCGGCACATTCGCCACGAAGATCACCAAGGATGAGCTGCTGCCGGGAGACATGCTGCTCTTCCACAACCCGGCGGACCCCAACAACGGCTCGCACGTCGTGCTCTTCGGCGGCTGGGTCGACGAGACGCGCACCCACTACGTCGCCTACGAGCAGACCCGGCCGATCACGCGGAAGCAGGCCACGCCGTACGGCTACTGGAACAACTCGCTGAAGTACATCCCCTACCGGTTCAACGGGGTAACGGGCGGGATCGTCCCCGAGCCGCCGGTCGCCGAGGCACCCGCGCCGGGAGCCAAGCCGGTGGTCTCGGCGACCTTCCCGGGCGCCTCCAAGTTCGGCCCGGGAGCCGACAACGAGTACGTCGCCCAGCTCGGCGGACTGCTGATCGAGCGCGGCGGCGCCCGCTTCTACCCCAAGGGCGCGTCCAAGCTGTGGACGGACTCCGACCGGCTGGCCACCCAGGCCTTCCAGCGCGCCCAGGGCTGGACGGGTTCGGAGGCCGACGGCATCCCGGGCGAGCACACCTGGCGGCTGCTGGCCCTGCACCAGGGCAAGGACATCCTGCCCACGCCGGGCAGTGCGGGCGGCACACCGGGCCCGTCGGGGGTCCCCGCCCATCCGGGCCGGTCGGTCTTCCGGCCCGGGTCGTCCCACCCGTCCATCACCGCCCTTGGCCGCCAGCTGGTGAAGAAGGGCTTCGGCAAGAACTACACATCCGGCCCGGGTCCTCGCTGGGGCGAGACCGACCGCCGCAACGTCGAGGCCTTCCAGCGCGCCCAGGGCTGGCGCGGCGCCTCGGCCGACGGCATCCCGGGCCCGGAAACCTGGCGCCGGCTGTTCGCATGACGGAGGCAACGATGTACCCCACGCGCACCACATCGACCACGGGCATCCTCCGGGTGCCCCCGGCCCTGCCGGAACCCGCCGCCCTCCCGGCCGAGCCGGAACCCGCCGCGGCCCGAGCCCCGGAGCAGCCGGCCTGTGACGTACCGGCGGCGCGGGTGGAGAGCGGAGCCGAGCCGGTTCACGCGCCGCAGGCTCCGGGAGCGGACATCCCGCACCCCTTCCCGCACCCGCACGACGAGGCGGCCCACGCCGACGTGGCCACCCAGCGCCTGCGCGCACCCGAATCCGTCCTCGCGGCCGAGCCCGCGTACGGGCAGCGGCGCCCCTGGCCCGCGGTGGTCCGTGCCGGCGCGGAGCAGCACCACCGCGCCGGGGACGAGGCCGCGCTGTACGTCCCCGAGGCGCCGACGGCGGCGCCCGAACCGGAGCCGGAGCCGGAGCCCGATCCCGAGCCGGAGCCGACGGCGGCGGCGCCGGCGCCGGCGGAGGGCCCGGAGCCGTGGCCGGAACCGGTGGCCGTGGCCGTGGTGCCGGACCCGGTGGTGGCGCCGGTGGCGGACCCGGTCGCCCCGTACGTACGGGACCTGCCCGCTCCGGCGCCCGAGCCGGTCGCGGCGGAGCCCGCCCCGGCGCCCGAGCCCGCGTACGCGCCCCCGCCGACGGCCCCGGTGGTGCAGCGGGACGGGACGCCCGAGCCGGCCGGCGTGCCCGGGCCCGGGGTGGCGGACATCGTCGCGCGGGCCGTGGCGCGGGTGATGGAGGAGGACGACGACACGCAGGACCTGCCCGCGGTCGGCCCGGGCCGCGGCACGGCGGTGACCGAGGTGCCGGTGCACCTGCCCTTCCGCGCGGTCGCGGCCCCCGCCCGGCCCGTCCCGCCCGTCCCGCCCGCCCCGGTCAGGCGGCCCGTCGTCCCGCGGCCGGCCCCCGGGCGCCGGGTGCCGCGCGGGGACGACCGGCTCCGCGAGCACCACGGCCCGGTCGTCCCCGGCTGGATCGGCGTGGCCGTCGGCGCGATCGCCCTGAGCGGCTGCGCGGCGGTGCTCTGGCGCGCCGGGGCCGTCCCCGCCGAACTCGTGGCCGCCTTCGGCGCGACCCCCCGCGCCTACCAGGGGCTCCGGGCGGCGCACTGGCCGCCGCTCGCCTTCCTCGGCATCGTCGCGCTCCTCGCCCTCGGCGGGCTGGGCCGCGCCCGGACCGGGCACGCCTGGGTGCTCACCCTCTTCGGCCGCTACCGCGGCACGGTCCGGCGTACCGGCCTGACCTGGGTCAGTCCGCTGCTGCTGCGCCGCCGGGTCGACGTACGGCTGCGGCACTGGCGCAGCGACCCGATGCCCGCCGTGGACTCGGGCGGCCTCGCCCTCCAGGTCGTGGTCCAGGTGGTCTGGCAGGTCAAGGACACCGCCCGCGCCACGCTCGCCGTGGCCGACCACACCGAGTACCTGGCCGAGCAGGTGGAGTCGGCCATGGCCCGGGTGCTGTCCCAGCTCCCGGCCGACGCCTTCCACGAGGACGCCCCGACCCTGCGCGACGCCGAGGCCGTCGGTGACGCGCTCACCCGGATGCTGGCGGCCGAGACCGAGGCCGTGGGAGTGGAGGTGTACTCGGCCCAGCCGACCCGGATCGAGTACGCCCCCGAGGTCGCCGAGGCCATGCGGCGGCGCCGGGTCGCGGCGATCGACGCCAAGCACCGGGACACGGTGCTGACCTCGGTGGTGGACGCGGTCGACGACACCGTCCACCGCCTCACCTCGCGCGGGCTCGTGGAGCTGGACGACTACGAGCGCAAGGCCCTGGTGAAGGACCTCACGGTCGCCTTCTACACGGGACGCGCGGAGTAGGCCGGGCCGGGGGCTCGGGGGACCAGGAGAACGGGTGGAGCCGGAAAGGACCGGACCACCCGTTCTTCCGTTGGTATGGACACGGCCAACTCCCGTCAATAATCTGGGACTTGGTCTAGACCTGAATAATCCCCACGCGTGCGCACGCTCTCGCCGAACTCCCCCCACGTTCAAGGAGCATCATGCGTAACATCCGCATGCCCGGATCCGGCAGAACCGGCAGATCCGGCCAGGCCAGGAAGGCCGGCGCCGCCGCGGTCGGCCTCGGCGTCGTGACCGCACTCACGCTCATCACGGCCCCCACCGCGAGCGGCCACGGCTACACCGACACCCCCATCAGCCGCCAGAAGCTCTGCGCCAACAAGACCGTCGCCGACTGCGGTGCCATCCAGTGGGAGCCGCAGAGCGTCGAGGGCCCCAAGGGGTTCCCGGCCGCCGGCCCCGCCGACGGCAAGATGTGTTCGGCCGGCCTCCCACAGTTCGCGGAGCTCGACAACCCCCGGGGCGGCGCCTGGCCCACCACCAAGGTGACCAGCGGGCAGAGCTACTCCTTCCGGTGGCAGTTCACCGCCAACCACTCCACCACCGACTTCAAGTACTACGTCACCAAGAACGGCTGGGACCCCACCAAGCCCCTCACCCGCGCCTCCCTCGACCCCCAGCCCTTCCTCACGGTGGCCTACAACGGGGCCCGCCCCGCCATGACCACCGTCCACCAGGGTGCGATGCCGGGCGGCAAGTCCGGCCGGCACCTGATCCTGGCCGTCTGGACGATCAACGACACGGCGAACGCCTTCTACGCCTGCTCCGACGTTCAATTCTGACGGTACGTCAGCTACCCTCCGGCGGCATGCGGACGACACCCGGAACCGTCGCGGAGCTCATGGCGCGCCAATGGGGCGACCACCGGCCAGGACTGGCGTGCGAGGAGAGCGTCCTCAGCCACCACCGGACCGTCCAGGAGGCCGCCGCGCGCGCCGCGCTGCTCGTCGACCTGCTGCCGCCGCGGGCGGAGCCGCACATCGGGGTGCTGCTCGACAACACCCCCGAGTTCCCGTTCTGGCTCGGCGCGGCGGCCCTCGCGGGGGCCGCCGTCGCCGGGATCAACCCCACCCGGCGCGGCCCGGAGCTGGCCCGCGACATCCTGCACACCGAGTGCCGGATCCTGGTGACCGAGCGGGCCCACCTCCCGCTGCTCGACGGGCTCGCGCTGCCCGGCGTACGGATCCTGGTGACCGACACCGAGGAGTACGCGGCCCTGCTCGCCCCGTACGCGGCCGCCAAGCCCGGCGAGGCCACGGTGGCCGGCCGCCCGCCCGGACCGGCGGACCGGCTGCTCCTCTACTTCACCTCGGGCTCCACCGGCGCACCCAAGGCCGCCATCTGCACCCAGGGCCGGCTCGCCGGCGCCGGGACCTCCCTCGCACGGCACTTCTCGGTGACCCCGGACGACGTCCACTACATCTGCATGCCGCTCTTCCACGGCAACGCCGTCATCGCCGACTGGCTGCCCGCCCTGGCCGGCGGGGCCTCGGTGGCGCTGCGGCGCCGCTTCTCCGCGTCCGCGTTCCTGGACGACGTACGGGCGTACGGGGCGACGTACTTCACCTACGTCGGCCGAGCCGTCCAGTACCTGCTGGCGACCCCGCCCCGCCCGGAGGACCGTGCGCACTCGCTGCGCCTGGGCTTCGGCACCGAGGCGGGCGCGGTGGACGCGGCGCGCTTCGCCGAGCGCTTCGGGGTCCGGCTGGTCGAGGGGTACGGGGCCACGGAGGGCGGCGCCTCCGTGCAGCGCACGCCGGACACCCCGCCGGGCGCGCTGGGCCGCGCGGGGGCGGGGGACGACCTGGCGGTGATCGACGCGGAGAGCGGCCTGGAGTGCCCGGCGGCCGTCCTCGACCCGCAGGGGCGCCTGCTGAACGGCGCCGAGGCGATAGGCGAGCTGGTCAACAAGGGCCGCAGCCTCTTCGAGGGCTACTGGCGCAACCCGGACGCGGAGGCCGCCCGCACCCGCGACGGCTGGTACTGGACCGGCGACCTCTTCTTCCGCGACGACCGCGGCTTCCTCTACTTCGCGGGCCGTACGGACGACCGCCTGCGGGTCGACAGCGAGAACCTGGCGGCGGCGGTGATCGAGAACATCCTGGCCCGCTGGTCCGACGCGGCGGCGGTCGCCGTGTACGCGGTCCCGGACGAGGTCGCGGGCGACCAGGTGATGGCGGCCGTGGCCCTGCGGGAGGGGGCGGACTTCTCCCCGGAGGCGTTCGCCGCCTTCCTGGCCGGGCAGCCGGACCTGGGGACGAAGATGTCCCCGCGCTACGTCCGGGTGCTCCCGCGGATGCCGGTGACCGCGACGAACAAGGTGCACCGCGTGGCCCTGCGGAGCACGGGGTTCCTGTGCCCCGACCCGGTCTGGTGGCGTCCGGCGGGCGAAGGGGCCTACCGGCCCCTGGACGAGACCGCGCTGGCCGGGCTCCTGGCGGCCTACCGGGCCCAGGACCGCCTGGCCCTCCTGGAGCGCGGGTGATGGTTTTGAGCACCCCGTACGACCAGGTAGTATTTTCTCTGTCAGGCGCCGCTAGCTCAGTTGGTTAGAGCAGCTGACTCTTAATCAGCGGGTCCGGGGTTCGAGTCCCTGGCGGCGCACCTGTACTTCGGGCGGTTTCCGGTTCACCGGGAACCGCCCGAAGTGTTTTCCGATGCTTTTCGGCCAGCCCGTCGGCCAGTCCATCGGTCGGTCCGCGCGCCTCACAGCGTGAGCGACAGCAGCAGCGGCGCGGCCTTCCGGTTCAGCACGTCCGCGGCGGCCCGCAGCCGGTGCGCGTGCTCGACGGGCAGCGAGAGCGCCAGGCAGCCCACCGAGGCCCCGGCGGTGATCGGGACGGCCGCGCAGACCGTGCCCACGGCGTACTCCTGGAGGTCGAGCATCGGCACGGTGGCCGGCTGACTGTCCAGCTTCGAGAAGAGGATCCGCTCGTTCACGATCGTCTTCGAGGTGAGCCGGGCGATCTTGTGCCGGGAGAGGTGGTCGCGCCGGCCGTTCAGGTCGAGCTGGGTCAGCAGGCACTTTCCCACCGCGCTGGCGTGCGCCGCCGAGCGGAAGTCGACCCATTCGTGCACCTTCGGCGTGCGCGGGCTGTCCGCGAACTGCGTGATCCGGACCTCGCCGTCCACGTACCGGCTGATGTAGACGGCCGCGCCGACCGAGTCCCGCAGCCGGTCCAGCGTCTCCTGGAGCTTGCTCTGCAGGGCCGCCTGCCGGTCCACGCCCGAGCCGAGGAGCACCAGGGAGTCGCCTATGGAGTAGGCGCCGTCCGACACCTGGAGCACGTATCCCTCTCGGCGCAGCATGAGGAGCATCGGCGCGAGATGGACCGCGGGCAGGCCGGTCTCACGCGCGATCTGTACGTCGGTCACGCCGCCGGTATGGCGGGCGACCGTTTCGAGTACGCGCAGGGCGTACTGCACCGAGTGGAACGGCGCGGTCGGCTCGGGCTTCAGCGCCACGGTTTCCCCCTAGCAGGTTGTTACCGCTTGCTCTACCACGATAGCCATCAAGCGGCTCACGTGGAGCGCCTGTTGAGGAGATTGATGGCTCAATCATGTCCCCCTGCCTGGATCTACCCGTCTGGCATATGCCAATGGCATGCGCACTTTCCCGTTGTGCCGGGAATGCCTGGTCGCCGTCGAGAGTTCGAAATCTTCGTACAGAGACGTACGGATGTCGTACGAACGGCAATGCGAGGCGGGAGCGACGATGAGTGACACCGGGGACGCGCAGGAACAGGGGAGCCGTACGGGGAACCGGCCGGACGTCGACCGCGACGGGATCCGGGGCACGGCCCTCGGGCGGGCCCCGGTGCCCCTGTCCGTACTCGACCTCGTCACCGTCGGCGCGGGCAGCACCGCCCACGCCTCCCTGCGCACCAGCGTGGAGATCGCCCGGCTCGCCGAGTCCCGCGGCTACCACCGCCACTGGGTGGCCGAGCACCACTCCATGCCCGGGGTCGCCAGCTCCTCCCCGGCCGTGATCCTGGCCCACCTCGCCGCGCACACCTCCCGGATCCGGCTCGGCTCGGGCGGGGTCATGCTGCCCAACCACGCCCCGCTCGCCGTCGCCGAGCAGTTCGGCACCCTGGAGGCCCTCGCCCCGGGGCGGATCGACCTCGGGCTCGGACGTGCGCCGGGTACCGACGGGCGCACGGCCGCCGCGCTGCGCGGCGGACGCCTGGACGAGTCCGCCGACGAGTTCCCCCGCCAGCTCGCGGAGCTCACCCGCTTCCTGGACGACGACTTCCCCGACGGGCACCCGTACGCCCGCGTGCACGCCGTACCGGGCCCGGTCCAGGGGCCGGCCGGGCGCCCGCCGCTGTGGCTGCTCGGCTCTTCCGGGTTCAGCGCCCGGCTCGCAGGCGAGCTCGGGCTGCCCTTCGCGTACGCCCACCACTTCTCGGCCGCCGGGACCCTGCCCGCACTCGACCTCTACCGGCAGAGCTTCCGCCCCTCGGCCGCGCTGGACGCCCCGTACGCCGTGATCGGGGTTGCCGCGCTCGCCGCCGACACCGCCGGGGAGGCCCGCGCCCAGGTGCTGACGGGCGCGCTGTCGATGCTGCGGCTGCGCACCGGGCGGCCCGGGCTGGTCCCGACGCCCGAGGAGGCGGCCGCGTACCCCTTCGCCCCGGCGGAGCGGGAGTTCGTCGACGGCTGGCTCGCCAACATCGTCCACGGCACCCCCGACGAGGTCCGCTCCGGACTCGACGACCTGGCGAAGCGGACCGGCGCCGACGAGCTGATGCTGACCGCGAACGCCCACAGCGGTGCCGCCCGGCTGCGCTCGTACGGGCTCGTCGCAGATGCGTACGGGATGCCGGTGCAGGCTCCCGTGGCCGGTTGACCGTATGCGAACGCAGTTCGGCTGGTTTGTTGCCGAAACCTTGCGGGGGCATGGCTGAAGGCAACCTTAAACCGCTCGTCACCCGGGGTGGCGAGCGGTTTTTGACGTGCCCTCAAGTCTCTGACGTGGGGATCTGGTCCGCGAGTGGTCTAGTCCTTCTTTGGTCCAAACCATTGACGCGGGGCTCGGGTGATCGCTATCACTTCTCCCACCCGAACCTTTTGCTCTCCCCTCCCACCCCCCGGAGGCAGTTCATGCACATCCGTAAACCCCTCATCGCGGCCGCCGCCACGGCCGCGCTGGCAGCCGGAGCGCTGGCCACCTTCGCGGGGCTCGGTACCGCGGCGGCCGCCGACGCCTCGACCACCGCCGCGGCCGGCAGCGTCAAGATCGCCTACTACGACCAGTGGAGCGTGTACGGGAACGCCTTCTATCCCAAGCACCTCGACACCCGCGGCATAGCGGGCAAGCTGGACGTCATCAACTACTCCTTCGGCAACATCCACCCCACCGACCTCACCTGTTTCGAGGCGAACAAGGCGGCGGGCGACGACAACAACCCCAACGCCGGTGACGGCGCGGGCGACTCGTACGCCGACTACCAGAAGTCCTTCAGCGCCGCGGACAGCGTCAGCGGGGTCGCCGACAAGTGGGACCAGCCGATCGTCGGCGTCTTCAACCAGTTCAAGCAGCTGAAGGCCAAGTACCCCAACCTGAAGATCAACCTCTCGCTGGGCGGCTGGTCGTACTCGAAGTACTTCAGCGACGCGGCCAAGACCGACGCCTCCCGCAAGAAGCTCGTCTCCTCCTGCATCGACCAGTACATCAAGGGCAACCTGCCGGTCGAGGGCGGCTACGGCGGCGCGGGCAGCGCGGCCGGCATCTTCGACGGCATCGACATCGACTGGGAGTACCCGGGCTCGGCGGGCGGCCACCTCGGCAACCACTACGCCCCCGAGGACAAGCAGAACTTCACGCTCCTGCTCAAGGAGTTCCGCACCCAGCTCGACGCCTACGGCGCGGCGAACGGCGGCAAGAAGTACCTGCTGA
Source organism: Streptomyces sp. NPDC060028 (assembly GCF_042736725.1). Lineage (NCBI taxonomy): Bacteria > Bacillati > Actinomycetota > Actinomycetes > Kitasatosporales > Streptomycetaceae > Streptomyces > Streptomyces sp. NPDC060028. The sequence goes on from NZ_JBHWVJ010000057.1 coordinate 31,996, forward strand.
CCTCCGCGCTCCCGGCCGGCCAGGACAAGATCAAGAACATCGAGACGGACAAGATCGGCGCGTACCTCGACTACGCGAACATCATGACCTACGACATGCACGGGGCCTGGGACGCCGACGGGCCGACCTACCACCAGTCCCCGCTGCTGCCCTCGTCGGCCGACCCGACCGACCCGATCGCGCCGGGCAGCGAGAAGTACAGCATCAAGAACGCCATCGACTCCTGGCTCGACGGCAACGCGGCCTACGGCATCGCGGGCGGCTTCCCCGCCAACAAGCTGACGCTGGGCTACGAGTTCTACTACCGCGGCTGGAAGGGCGTGCAGGCCGGCGCCACCAACGGCCTCGCCCAGCCCGCCTCCCAGGCCTCCGCCGCCCGGCCTACCAGCCAGCAGGCCGGCATCGCGCTCTACAAGGAGCTCGGCGGGATCGTCGACAGCCCGGCGAACACCTTCTGGGACGACCAGGCCAAGGCCTCGTACTTCTTCAAGGACGGCGAATTCTTCACCGGCCTGAACCAGCGGTCCGTCCAGGCCCGCGTCGACTACGGCAAGCAGCGCGGCCTGGCCGGCGCGATGATGTACTCCCTGCTCGGCCTGGACGCCAACACCACGCTGCTGAACCAGATCTCGGACGCCCTCGGCGGGACCACGCAGCCGCCCACCACCCCGCCCGCGACGCCTCCGACCACCCCGCCGACCACGCCTCCGACCACCCCGCCGACCACGCCTCCGACGACCCCGCCGTCGACGCCGCCCACCTCGGGCTGCACCGCCGCGGCCTACGTCGCGGGCACCGTCTACACCGGCGGCAGCGAGGTCTCGTACACCGGCCACAAGTGGAAGGCCCAGTGGTGGACGCAGAACGAGGTGCCCGGCACCACCGGTGAATGGGGTGTCTGGAAGGACCTCGGCGCCTGCTGATCTCCCCCCACCCCGCGCCGAGCGCCGGCCGCCCCCACCTCCTCGCCAGGGAGGCGGGGGCGGCCGTGTGCGTGGGTGCGCGAGGGCCGCGCCGGCGCGGAAGGCCCCGCCGGCGCGGAAGGCCCCGCCGGCGCGGAAGGCCCCGCCGCTACGGGAGGATCCCCGGCCGGGCGCCGATCATCTCCGCGATCCGCTCCGGGGCCACCGCGCGCGAGTACAGCCAGCCCTGCCCGGTGTCGCAGCCCACGCGGCGCAGCCGGGCCGCCTGGCCGGCGGTCTCCACGCACTCCGCCGTCACCGTCAGGCCCAGCCGGTGCGCGAGTTGGACCAGGGCCTCCACGATGGTCTCGTCGGCCGGGTTCGGGTGGGCGCCCTCGTCGTAGCGGAAGCCCCGGACGAAGGAGCCGTCCAGCTTCAGCACCGAGACCGGCAGCCGGCTGAGGTAGGCGAGGTTCGAGTACCCGGTGCCGAAATCGTCGATGGCGATCCGTACGCCCATGTCGCTCAGGGCCTGGAGGGCCTGGAGCGGCCGCCCCGCCGAGCCCATCACCGCCGACTCCGTCAGCTCCAGCTGCAGGAGCTGCGGCGCCAGTCCGGTGTCGGCCAGGATTTCCGCGACGTCCCCGACCAGGTCGGAGTCCCACACCTGGCGCACCGCCACGTTGACGGACACGAAGACGGGGGAGTCGCTGGGCTGTTCGATCTGCCAGCGCCGGGCCTGCCGGCAGGCGGTCTGCAGTACCCAGCGGCCCAACTGGACGATGGAGCCGTCCTCTTCCGCAATTCCGATGAACCGATTCGGCGTCAGTGTGCCGAACTGCGGGTGGTTCCAGCGGACCAGGGCCTCGACCCCGCGCACGGCTCCGCTCTCCAGATCCACCAGCGGCTGGTACTCCAGCTTGAACTCGCCCCGCTCCACGGCCGGCCGCAGCGTCGACGAGAGCGCCTGCCTCGTCATGCGGTGCGCGTTGCGCTCCGGGTCGAAGAGGGTCCAGCGGGCCTTGCCGTCCGCCTTCGCCCAGTACAGCGTCGTGTCCGCGGCCTGCATCAGCCCGGTCGCCGAGGTCCCGGCCGCGGCCCGCTCCACCACCCCGATCGAGGCCGAGACCGAAAGCCGCTGTCCCGCCAGGTCGAAGGGCTCCTGTACGGCGGCCAGTACGCTGCGCGCCAGTTCCGCGAGCTGCTCGGTGCCGGTGGACTCCTCCACCAGCAGCGCGAACTCGTCGCCGCCGAGCCGGGCCACCAGGTGCCCGCTCGTGCGCCCGTACCCGGACTGGTCCGCGCACTGGGTCAGCCGGGCCGCCACGGCGGTCAGCAGCCGGTCCCCGACGCGGTGGCCGAGGGTGTCGTTGACGGCCTTGAACCCGTCGAGGTCCAGGTAGCACAGGCCGATCCGGCCGGTGCCGCCGTGCTCGTACGAGGAGGCCTCCAGGGCGGCGGAGAGCCGCTCGAAGAACAGCGCCCGGTTGGGCAGCCGGGTGACGGGGTCGTGCATCTGGAGGTGCCGCAGCCGGGCCTGGAGGTCGCGCCGGTCGCTGATGTCGGCGACGGACATCAGGACGTCGCGGGTCCCGGGTACGGGGCCCACCGTCACCTCGGTCCACAGCGAGTGCCCGTCGGGGTGCTTGAGCCGGCGGGTACAGCGCAGTCTGGCCTGGCGGCCGCGCAGGACCTCGCGGTACGCCTGCCAGGTGCGCGCCTCCGCGGCCAGGTCCACCAGGTCGGCGGCGGACCGGTCGACGAGCGCGTGCGGCTCGGTGCCGAGCATGCCGGCCAGGGCCTGGTTGGCGGCGACGACGTGGCCGTCCCGGTCGACGACGGCCATGGCCAGGTGGGCCGCGTTGAAGGCGGCCCGGTAATCGCGCAGTTCGGACTCGGAGCGGACCGGAGTTGCCGTTGCCGACACTGCGGGGTGACGCTCCGTAATGGCCGGTCGGATGCTGTCGGCCGCCGAACCGGTTCCTTCTGGGGTTCCGCTCACCGTTGGCTCCCGCAGTGCTTGTGAGTGTCCGTGCAGGAAAGTGTGCCGATCATAGAGGCAGCCGGACGGCCTATCCAGCGGCGTCGCCGTGTGGGGCACGGCACTTCCCTGGGCTGACGCCAAGCTGACGGATCGTCGCCCTGTCCGCGATTGATCGTTTCTGCGTGGCTCTGAGCGCCGATGGCGGTGGCTGATCTCCCGTGATCGGCCATCACGTTCCGTAGGCATGTGCCCGAGGTGCGGCGTCACCGACTTGCCGTAGTGCTCACCCGTGTGGGGCAGCGGAACTGGGCGTTAGTAAGACAATCACCCCAAGGTGGATGAAGAGGTACGAATCCATCACCGGAGGTCGATGTGCCGCGACAGCAGACACCCGGGGGAGTGGAACGCTCCCGCTTGCGAAGTACGGCGGCAGCGCTCACTTCCCTGACGGCGCTGGCCGCCATGTCGCTCGTCGCGGGGCCCGCGGTGGCCGCCACCGGGGCCGGACCCTGCGCGCTGACCCGTACGTCGGCGCACCACTCCCTGGGTCTGGACTCCTGGAACGCCGCCTACCCCAAGCCCGAGCGCACGCTCAATGCGGTCATGGTCTTCCTCTCCTTTCCCGACCACCGGACCACCCTCACCACGGAGCAGCTGACCGGCGACTACTTCCCGGCGACCAGCGACTTCTTCGAGCGGGCCTCGTACGGGCGCTTCCGCCTGGTCCCGCACCCGCAGAAGCACTGGGTCCAGATGCCCAAGTCGTCCACCGCGTACGGGATACAGCGCGACTGGGCCCCCGAGAACAGGGCGGCCTACCTGCGGGACGCCGTGGCCGCCGCCGACCCGGAGGTGGACTTCAACCGGTACGACGTCGTGTACTTCGTCGCCGACCCGGACGCGCCCGGCGTGGACTCCGACGCCACCAAGGTCGTCAACTTCGACCGGCCGATCGTCGCGGACGGCGCGCAGCTGCGCCGGATCGTCACGGTGTTCGAGAAGCACCCGCCCGACCGGAACGTGCTGGCGCACGAGACCGGGCACGTCTTCGACCTGCCCGACCTCTACCACCGGCCGACCGACGGCAAGGGGGACTGGGACACGTACGTCGGCGACTGGGACGTCATGGGCAGCCAGTTCGGGATGGCCCCGGACCTCTTCGCCTGGCACAAGTGGAAGCTGGGCTGGCTGGACGACGCCCAGGTGGACTGCGTGCGTTCCGGCTCCTCGCTGCACACCCTCCAGCCGCTGGCCCAGGCCCCGCAGCAGGGCGGTACGGGCGGGACCCGGCTGGCGGTGGTCCGTACCAGCTCCGGCAGCGCCATCGCCATCGAGGCGCGGGGCTCCACCGGCAACGACGGGGACACCTGCACCGAGGGCGTCCTCGTCTACCGGGTCCGCAACGAGGCCGCGTCGGGCGGCGGACCGATCGAGGTGATGGACGCGCATCCGGACACGGAGGCCTGCTGGGAACGGTCGGTGTACCCGCCGCTGGCGGATGCGCCGCTGGAGGTGGGGGAGCGGTTCACGGTGCCGGGCGAGCGGATCACGATCGAGGTGGCGGACCGGACCCAGTCGGGCGCGTACACGGTGAAGATCACGACGTGAACGAAGAAAGGCCCCCACTCGCGTGGGGGCCTTTCCCTGTCTGTGCGCCGCCAGGGACTCGAACCCCGGACCCGCTGATTAAGAGTCAGCTGCTCTAACCAACTGAGCTAGCGGCGCCTGCTGACGTCGTAGACATTAGCAGGCGGATCGGCGATCCGAAAAATCGATATCCGCAGCTCGGGCAGCTCGGGCGGCGCGCACCAGCGACCAGAGGAGCGCCTCGGGCCCGGGCAGCCAGGGCAGCCGGGTGTCGGGGGCCACGAGCCACCGCGACGGCCCCGGGGTGGCGGCGAGCGGGGGCACGGTGACGGCGTCGCCGTGGCCGTGGCACAGCGGCGCGGGGACCGGAGTGCCCCACTCCTCCCAGGCCAGCAGGGCCGGCAGGCGGTGGGCGGTGCCGGGGGCGGCGAAGAGCAGCGTCCGGCCGCGGTGCACCGCGGCGGGCCCGGAGCCGGGGCCCTCGCTCCAGAGCAGGTCGAGCATGCGGCGCCCGAGGACGGCCGGGACGTTGACCACGTCGAAGGCGGTTCCGCAGGGCAGTACGGCGGGCGCGGTGGGGCGGGCCTGCCAGACGGCGAGGGTGCTGCCCGGGTCGGCCGAGGCGGAGGCGAGCCAGGCGGCGCCCGTCGGGGTGACGTGGGCGGCGGCGGGCGCGGCGGTGCGTACGTCGGGGGCGGGGCAGCCGGTCAGGGTCGTCATATGCCAGATGTACCCGCGGTAGCGGACCGGTTTCCGGGAGTTACCGGAAACCGGGACAGGAGGGGGCGGGTTGGGGTATGTTGCGCCCCGCATATGCCATGTGTGACATGCGCCCGCGGTCAGGCGTCGTCCGCGTCGCCGCCCCGCTGGAGCGACTCGCCGAACTCGATCATCTTGCGCGCGTAGTCCTCGGTCCACTGCGCCTGCTCCGCGATGGCGGCCGGGTCCAGCCGGTCGAACCGGCTCGGGTCGGCCAGCTGGGCCGCGGCCAGGGCCTGGAACTCCACCGCCCGCTCCTGGGCCGCCCGGAAGGCGACCGTCAGCTCGGTCGCGCGGGCCAGCAGCTCGCGCGGGTCCTCGATCGACTCCAGGTCGAAGAAGTGCTCCGGATCCGTGACGGCCTCCGAGGGCTCGAAGAGCAGCGGCGCGGGCCGCAGCCTCCGCTCGGTCCGCTCGGGCTCTGCCATGCGTGTCCTCCTGCTGCGGGTGCGTCTGCGGGCGTCTGTGCGTCTGCGTGCGTCTGCGCGCGTCTGCGCGCGTCTGCGCGCGTCTGAAAATCGATGCGGGCCATCCGGGCCACCGTCCATTGTCCAACGCCGCGCAAGAGCGCGCGGGGACAGCGCGGGCGCCCCCGCACCCCGGGGGATATGAGTACCGTCTGCTCATGCAGAACATCGGGCTGGAACAGCAGCGCGGGCACGTGCTCCTCATAGCGGGGGACGCCGCTGTACGTCGCCGCAGCGTCCAGGTGGCGCCGAGCGCCAACCTGGCCGCGATCGGAGTGGTGCCGGTCCCGGCGCTGCTGAACAGCGAAGTCCCGTGCGACACGACGTATCTCGACGGGGCCCGGGACCCGAACCTGGTGCTGATGCGGCTGCGCACGGCCGCGGCCGCGCCGGGGCCGCTGCTGGTCTATCTCTCGGGACGGCTCGTCGTCGACCGCCGCGGCAACAGCCTGCACCTCGCGCTGGCGGGCACGACGGCCGGCTCCGTGCGCTACACGGCGCTGCCGTGGGAGTGGCTGGGTACGGAGCTACGCGGCCGCCCGGCCGGGCTGACGACCGTACTGCTCGACCTGGCCGCGGACAGGGCGGCGTGGCCGCTGCTCCAGGAGTACGGCAGCCTGCCCGCGTCCCCGTCCGCCGAGGTGTACGGAGTGGTCTCCCCGCCGGGATTCGCGGGCAACGGCAACGCCGTGAGCAGCTACACGCGGCACTGGATCGACCACCTCCGCAGCAGCCCGGTCCGGCCGCCCAACCTGCAACTGCACGCCCTCGCGGCGGGAGCGGCCGCACTGCCGCCGGGCGCCCTCGTCCTGCCCACGGCCCGCGAGCTCGGGGCCGCGTTCCCGGCGGCGCCGGGCGCGGGGCACGCCGCCCGGGGCGGGCACGGGCAGACCCTGCCGCTCCAGCGCCGGGAACCCGTACGCGGGGACCACCCCGTCCCGGCGGCTCCCGTCGAGGTCGCTCCCCGCGACCCGCGGCCCCACATCCACGACCTGGCCAGCTCCGGCCGGCACGACGAAGCGGCCGACCTCGCCGAAGCGTGGGAGCAGTACGTACTGCAGACCCACGGCCACGCCTCCGCCGAAGCGGTCGACTGGCTGGAGATCCGCGCCGACCTCGCCCGGATGGCGGGCGACTTCGGGCTCGCGACCCGGCTGTGGACCCGCGTCAGCCGGATCCGGCTGGCCCGGCAGCCGCCGGACGCACCCGACGTACGCGCGGCGGCCACCGGCGCCCTCTACTGCTGGACCCAGCTCAGGGAACCCTCCGCGGCCATCGAGGCCGGACCCGAACTCATCCGGCTCCTGCGCACGCTGCCCTCCCTCGAACCCCGCCACCTGCAACTGGCCCAGCAGCGGCTGGAACTGCTGCACGGCACGACGAGCCCGGGCTGAGGGAGCGCCCCGGGTCACCACCGCGCGGGCGGGGCGGCTGCGGCTCATGGCCGCCACGGGACGCGGTGGTTGCACCAGAAGTCCCAGGTGGACATCATCGCCTCCCAGCCGTCCGGGCTGTTTCCGTTGGCCGCCTGCGGCGGCGTGCCGGACTCCGTCCGGTGATCAGGTGCCACCGCGCGGGCGGGGCGGCTGCGGCTCATGGGCGCCACGGGACGCGGTGGTTGGACCAGAAG